>JAFRQN010000310.1 GCA_017428585.1 Bacteroidota bacterium
AGTGGGTGCTTTTGTGGTTTGTAAAAAGTTAATACGCGATTTGTTGATTAATAAAATGCGTTCTTTTATTTTTTCTACAGCATTGCCACCTATTAATATAGCTTGGACTTTCTATGTTATGAGTAATTTGAAAAAATATAGTGATAGAAGGAATAAATTACAAAATATAAGCAATTATTTTTGCAGGGAATTAAATATAAAAGGGTTTAAAAATAATTCTAAATCGCAAATTATTCCAATTATTTTAAAATATAATAATATAACATTAGAAAAATCAGAAGAGTTATTAAGAAATAATATATATGTATTAGCTGTAAGACCACCAACTGTCCCTGTAGGTACTTCAAGATTACGTTTTTCATTGAATTCCAATATTACAATAGAAGATATAAATAAAATTTTGAAATTTTTTTAATAGAAAAAAATTTTTATATTGTATAAAATAAAATATCAATAATAATGAAATACCAATTTGTTATAAAAGAGAACAATAAAAGTGTTATTATATTTTTTACAGGCTGGTCTACAACAGCATCTTTATATAAAGATTTTAAGACAAATTGTTCTGATTTATTGGTAATATATAATTATAATAATTTAATTTTAGAATCCAAAATAATTGATTTAATCTCGTGTTATAATGATGTTTATATTATAGGCTGGTCTTTAGGTGTATGGGCAGCGTCTTGTTTTTTTAGTAATTTAAATATTAATATAAAACGTTCGATTGCAATTAATGGTACGAAATTTCCAATTGATGATAAAAGGGGTATTAATAAGCAAATTTATTTAAATACTATCGAAAATTTAAGTGAAAAAAACTTAAGAAAATTTCAAATGCGTATGTGTAACAGCAAATCATCGTTTGAAGAATTGCTTAATATGGATTTAGCAAGCGATATAGATTCATTGAAAAATGAATTAATTTTTATTAAAAATTCTATTGAAAAAGATTTATACAATAATTGCTTTCATTGGAGTAAGGTCTATATAGGCACTCAAGATAGGATTTTTTTATATAAGAATCAGCAAAACGCATGGAATGATACAGAACAAGTTTTAATTGATAATGCACACTATGATTTAATTCTTTTTCAAAAAATTATTTTGTATGAATTTGGTAATTAATAGCGATATAATAAGTTTTATTGACTATAAGGAAAGTATTTTAATATGATAAACAAGGATTTAATTATACAAAGATTTTCTAAATCTTTGACTACTTATAACGATGAAGCTATTATACAGAAAAAAATAATATGTAAATTAACTGAGTATATAAAAGCATTAAAATTAGATAATCATTATGATAATGTATTAGAAATTGGTTGTGGAACAGGATTATTAACAGAAAAGATAGGCGAACTTTTTTCACCAAAAAATTTATTTTTAAATGATATCTGCGATGATGTTAAAAATTATTTAAATAATAATATATTTAATAAAATAGATAATGTAAAATTTGTAATGGGTGATGCAGAAAATATAGAGTTTAGTCAACAAATGGATGTTGTTATATCTACATCAACTATACAATGGTTTGAAAATTTAGAAAAGTTTTTATATAAATGTCATAATATTATTTCAGAAAATGGCATCCTGATATTAACAACTTTTGGAACTGAACATTTTAAAGAATTTAGAAATATAATAGGTAGTGATAATCTAAAATATTATAATATAAACGAATTAAAGCAACTACTAAAAAAAGATTTTAATATACAATTAATAAAAGAAGAAAAATATACATTGTATTTTGATTCACCTTATGATGTTTTAATACATTGTAAAAAAACAGGAGTAAACGCTTATAAACAAAGAATGTGGTTAAAAAATGATATTTTTAATTTTATAAAATCATATAATTATAAGTTTAATAATAAGTTTTTTTTAACTTATCACCCAATTTTTATTATAGCTAAAAAAAGGTAAAATATGCAAAACAATGTTTTTTTTATTACAGGAATAGATACAAATATTGGAAAAAGTTATGCTACTGGTTATCTTGCAAAGAAATGGAATGAAGAAGGATATAAAGTAATAACTCAAAAATTTATTCAAACAGGAAATATTGATGATTCGGAAGATATTTTGGTACATAGACAAATAATGGGTATTGGAAAAACACAAGAAGATATAGACAAAATAACAGCACCAATTATATTGACTTATCCTTGTTCTCCTCATCTTGCTGCAAGAATAGATAATACTAAAATAGATTTGATAAAGATAAAAAAATCAACAGATTTACTTCTTAGTAAATATGATAGAGTATTAATAGAGGGTGCTGGTGGATTGATGGTTCCTATTACAGAAGATTATTTTATATTGGATTATATTTTAGAATATAAATATCCTTTAATTCTTGTTACTTCAGGCAAATTAGGTTCATTAAACCATACTTTATTAAATCTAAAGTTGATCAAAAATTATAATATTAATTTATATCTTGTAGTTTTTAATGAATGCTTTGAAGAGTATGATGATATTATATCAAAAGATAGCTTTAACTTTATTAAAAATTATTTAAAAACTAATTTTCCAAATACAGAAATAATAAGAATGCCCAAATTATAGTTTTATATTGTATTGATAGAGCAATGTTCCGAGACAAGATAAATAATATTTACATCTATATAGAAGAAGTTTGTAAAAATGAAACAATTGATATCCGTAATAAATATTGTATGTTATGGACTATTCAACAAAAATTTTTTGATATTATAATAGAACAGCAAAAATCAAGTAATATTTATTATACTGCTCAGTCAAAATATATTAAAGTAATACAAAATAGTAATTATAAATTATCACAAAATGAAAAGAATATTTTTCATGGGTTTCACAAAAAATATACTTTAATTCTTAAAAATTTATATAATCCTAATGAAAATGATATTATTAATTATAAAAATTATTTATGTTGGTTAATATTTTGTATTAGCGGTGTTGAGGTACCAGAAACCTTACTTGATATAGAGGAATGGGATTCTAAACACAAGGATTTATTTCCAGAAGATAATTTGAGTATTGTTTCAGACAATGAAGCTTTGATAATAACGCTTATAAAAAAAATTAGTGAAACAAAAGGTTTTTATGTTTTTGTTGGAGAAACATATGATAGTATTGTAAAAATATTGTCTAAAAATAATTTATTAGAATCTGCATGGATTGGCTCTAAAATAGCACTTTATAATTTGATAGAAGTAAATCCTGAAGAACTCAATGATCAAGAAAATAAAATATTGATAAAAAATAATGATAATATTGGTATTCCAATAAAATATTATAAAACTCAGCAAACATCCTTAACCACCTTATATAATACAACAATAGCTGTTCTTCAACCTGATTTTTTAATAGATGTGAGTGATATTACATCATGTTACTGTAATTCTAAGGTAGAATTTCCTATTTTTCCTATAATTCAAAAGTTTTTTTATGGTCCAGCAACGAAGGAACTCCTTAAAGGTAATATCATAAATGAATTGTTTGATTTGTTATTAATGGATATTAATTGTAATTTTTCTGACTCTTATGCTTTAGCTGTTGATAAACATAAGTTAGAAACTTTAGTTGTTTTATCTAATGATCAAAATAATATTAATATATCAGCTTGGCGTAAATATATTAAATCTGTTTTTGATATATTACAACGTGAAATTCTTGATAATTATTCTAATTCAATAAATTATATAGAGCCTTCTTTTGAATCATATGATTATGGATTACAAGGGAGACTTGATTTAATGACAGTAGATAATAATAACATCAATATTGTAGAATTAAAATCAGGAAAAGCTCCTAATTCTGCTAATGTTATTGTAAAAATTGGAATAAAAGAAAAAAAGGAGCTTGCTTTACCACTTTGGATAAATCATTATATTCAAATTATATGTTATAATATTTTATTAAATGCAAACTTTGGTAGTGATAGACAAGGTGAATCGTCTATCTTATATGCAAATACAGATGTTATTGGCAGATTGCGTAATGTATTAGACAATGGCTTTGTGCAATATGATATTATAGAAGTTCGTAATTGGATTGTAAGATATTATTATGAGTTAGCAAAAAATAAAAACTTGTCAATATTTAGAATAAATAATTTTATACAAGAGTTGCCTAGTTATTTGCAGGATAGAATACTTTTTTTTATTAATAGATTAAATAGTTTATCAAAAGTAGAGCAGGAGTATTTAAAAGAGCAAATATCCTTTGTTGCTAAAGAATTATTCTCTAATAAAATTGGAATGTTTACTGATAATAATATTGAAAAATTTGGGACAAAATTTATAGAATTAAATAATGAAAGTTGTATAACTAATTTATTGCTTTTAGAAGAAGAATCAGATATTAAAAGTTCACGTCTTGTCTTTAAACGTGAAAATATCAATAGTATTGATTCATTTAGGATTGGTGATAGCTGTAAATTGTATGTTGCTCCTATTGATGATGATATAAACAACAAAGAGGAATTAATTCGTAGAAATCTATTATTAAGAGGTTCTATTGTAGATATAGATCAATATAAAATTGTTGTAATTTTAAGAAATAAATTTACAAGTAAAATATCATTATCAAAAAACAAATGGTTATTAACGGGTGATTATACATCAAAGGGTGAACTATTTAGTTCTATTGGTCGTTTTATGCTTAATGATTTTAACAATAAACAATACATATTAGGATTAAAAGAACCAAAATTTATTGCAAATTCAATTATTGATAAATATATTGATTCAGAAGAAATTAACGATATAGGAACTTTAACAGATAAACAGAAAAATATACTTAAAAGGGCTTTATCGTCACAAAATTACTATTTAGTACAAGGACCTCCTGGTACAGGGAAGACTTCCTATATTTTACGATGCTTAGTTAAAACATTAGAAAATTGTACAAATGAAAATATATTATTATTAGCGAATACAAATCGTGCTGTTGATGAAATATGTAAAGCAATAACTAAAATTAGAAGTAATCTTAGTTTTATTAAATTGGGAAAGAATACTAATAGTATTTATAGTAATAATTGCATATCAACAATTAAATATAATGAGTTAGAACAAAGAATAAAAAATACACGTATTTTTGTTTCAACTGTTGCCAGTGCTCAATCCAGTGATAATATATTTGAGTTAAAATTTTTTGATACAATTATTATTGATGAAGCGACCCAAATATTAGAAGCTGCAATTATTGGATTGTTATCGCATGCTAAACGTTTTATTATGATTGGAGATGAAAAACAACTTCCTGCTATATCTACATTATCTGAAGCTAATTTACAAATATGTAATAATGAGTTAGAAAAAATACATTTAACAAATGTAGGCGATTCTTTATTTGAGAGATTATTGCGTATATGTAAAGCTAATGATTGGAATAATGCTTATGGAATGTTAACTGAACAGAGTAGAATGAATATAAATATAATGGAGTTAGCTAATGAACTATTTTATAATAACAAATTGGAAGTAAGAAAGGGAATGAATGTACATAAAGGAAATATTAAATTTTATGATATAAAATATTATAGTCAAACTCCTAAAATTAATACAGAGGAAGCTAAGGAAGTTGTAAAAATAGTAAAAAAAATTATAAATGAATATAAAATGCAAAATAAAACTATTGGTTCAGATACCATAGGAATTATTTCACCTTGGCGGTTACAATGTAATGAAATATATAAATATTTGGAACAAGACGAAAAATTAAAAGAATTATTGGAGGAAATTAATTTAACTGAAAATAAAAAAATGAATATGAAAGAATTAATTTTGGTTGATACAGTAGAACGGTTTCAAGGTTCGGAAAAAGATATAATAATCTATTCTACAGCAACGAATTATAAATTTTTTTTAGATAAACTTAGTAATTCTAAAATAATAGATAATATTGATGTAGATAGAAAATTAAATGTTGCTATTACACGTGCAAAAGAACAATTTATTTTATTGGGTAATAAAAACTTTCTAAATCAAAATGTAATATATAAAAGGTTAATAGAATTGATTGAAAGATATAATTAAATATGATATATAGTAAAAAAAAAAGAGCTGAATGCAGCTCTTTTTTTTGTTGTTAATATAATAAGCAAGAATCTAGAATTATAAAATTCCACATCTTTTATAAATATAATCTACATTTTTGAATATTTCATCAAAAGAAAATAATTTTTCTATTTCTTGCTTAGTTAGATATTGCATAATACTTGGATTTTCTAATAATGTTTGCATGAAAGGAATTTTTTCTTTCCATGTTCTCATAGCGGATTTTTGAACACTTTCATAAGCTTCTTGACGTTTTAATCCCTTGTTTACAAGCTGTAATAACACCTTTTGAGAAGCATATAAACCTTTTGTAATATCCATATTTTGTTTCATACGTTCTGGATATACAATTAGATTATCAACAATATTTGTTGTTCTTGCTAAAATATAGTCAAATGTAACTGTTGCATCTGGTAATATTATTCTTTCTACACTCGAATGAGATATATCACGTTCATGCCATAATACATTATCTTCAATGGCAGCAATAGAATAAGAACGCAATAAACGTGCTTGTCCACATATATTTTCAGAGCTAATTGGATTTCTTTTATGAGGCATTGCACTACTTCCTTTTTGTCCTGGAGAAAAATATTCCTCGGCTTCAAGTACTTCTGTTCTTTGTAAATGTCTAATTTCTGTAGCTATTTTTTCTAATAAAGTGGCAGCAATAGCAAGTGCAGAAATAAATGCAGCATGAGCATCACGTTGTATTACTTGAGTAGAGATTGTAACAGGTTTTAATCCTAATTTTTCACATACATATTCTTCTACTTTTGGCGATAAATGTTCATAAGTTCCAACAGCACCGCTTATCATTCCAACATTTGTATCTTCTAAAGCATTTTGTATTCGTTTAATATTTCGTTTACATTCTTCGTACCATAAGGCGAATTTTAAACCAAAAGTGATAGGTTCTGCATGTATTCCATGGCTGCGTCCTATACAAACTGTTTGTTTAAATTCAAGTGCTCGTTTTTTTAAGACATTACTTAATTTATTCATGCCTTCCAAAATAATATCGCCTGCTTGTTTAATTTGTACGGCTAAAGCGGTATCTAATACATCGCTTGACGTCATACCTAAATGAACAAATCGAGAAGCTTCGCCAACATATTCCTCTATACTAGATATAAATGCTATTACATCATGTTTCGTCTTTTCTTCAATTTCTTCTATTCTTGCAACGTCAATTTTTGCTTTATTTTTTATAGTATCGAGAGCGTCTTGTGGAACTAATCCTAATTTAGCTTGTGCTTCACATGCTAAAATCTCTACTTGTAACCATAATTTATATTTATTTTTATCTGACCATATACTGGCCATTGCTGGACGTGAGTATCGTTTTATCATAGTTATATCCTACTATTTTATTAATTATATTTATTATAATTATAATACTGAAATACGATTAAATTAAATTTGATTTTATTATTAAAATAAAAAAAGGCAGTACTTATGTCTGCCTTTTATGGGTAATTATATATATAATTTTATAATTTACAAGGCTTTTTGTGATTTGCTTGTGGAAGCTATTTTGTAATTAGAAACATCTAAAAGACTTAAGCGTCGACCACAAATAAATCTATTATTATAAAATGTTGATTCCAATGATGAAACAGTTACACCTTTTCTCGAACTTGCGTGAGCAAATAAATTATCACCAAGATAAATACCAACATGAGAAGCGAACTGCATTGAATATGTATGGAAAAATA
>JAFRQN010000311.1 GCA_017428585.1 Bacteroidota bacterium
CAATAGGAGTTGGAGGAGTTCCAAGAGGACGTATTATAGAAATTTATGGTCCAGAATCCTCTGGAAAGACAACTATTTGTCTACATGTTATCGCAGAAGCTCAAAAGAAGGGAGGTATAGCTGCTTTTATTGATACCGAACATGCTTTAGATATTAACTATGCTCAAAGGTTAGGAATTAATTTGGATACTTTATTACTTTCCCAACCAGAATTTGGCGAACAAGCCTTAGAAATAGTAGAAACTTTAGTTCGTAGTAATGGAATAGATGTCATTATAGTTGACTCTGTGGCAGCTCTTACACCACGTGCAGAAATAGAAGGCGAGATGGGAGATGCACAAATGGGTTCGCAAGCAAGATTAATGTCGCATGCTATGCGTAAATTAAATGCTGCAATAGGAAAATCCAGAACAACTGTTATCTTTACCAATCAATTACGAAGCAAAATCGGAGTATTTTATGGAAGTCCTGAGACAACTACAGGTGGAAATGCTTTAAAGTTTTATGCTTCAGTTAGAATGGATATACGTAGAAAAGATGCCATAAAGGAAGGAAACGAAACAATTGGAAATAGAGTTCGTGTTAAAATTGTAAAAAACAAGGTTGCTCCTCCATTCAGAGAAGTTGAATTTGATATTATGTATAATGAAGGTATTTCAAAAATAGGAGATCTATTAGATATTGGAACTGAATATGGATTAATTCAAAAAGGTGGTTCATGGTATACATACGGCGAAGAAAGAGTACAAGGACGTGATTCTTTAAAGAAAATTTTATTAGATAATCCAGAATTACTTGCTAAATTAGAAGCAGATGTAAGAAAAATATTAAATGAAAGCCGCAGTTTTAATATAAATAAAAATACTAATCCTGCAAACACAACAAATCGTAATTAATTTTAGTTTTATAATTAATAAAAATATAATAATATGTCAAAAAAATCTATTATTTATGTATTATTTTTGTTTTTAGTTAGTGCTTTAACAGCACAAGCTGCAAACAAAGATATTATTGTAACAGATCCGACTGGTGGTGCATTCCGTGGAATTATTGATACAAATAAAAACACAACACAATTTAATTTTTGTGAACCGAAGGTAAATGTTTATTCAGCTGATAAATATTTCGCACCATTATCTTTTAAAACAAAAAAGCAATTAACCTCACAATTATTAGGTAATTCTTTTAATGTTCTATCAACATTGAGTAAAACAAATTTACTATTTCCTGCTGAATTTTTTGCATTAAAAGTAAATGCCAATTCTTCTACACTCCATTATTACAGCATCGATTATCAATTAGATAGTAAATGTAATCAAGCAATAAATATTGCACCAAAATGGATGCGTAATGATTTGCTCTTAAAATTCAGAGAATTAAGAAAAAAGAAATCAGGATATGATGCAATATATGCTCAAATCATTCTTGATGCTGCAAAAGAAAATACAAAATATGTTGATGAAGTAGCTTTTTTAGTAGCTCATACTCCTATCGAAATATTATCAAGATCTGATATTATAAGCAATAATGATATGAAAAATTATATTGCTGATGTAAAACACATTTACAATGTAGCAGATTCTTTAAAATATGTTCGTATCGTAGAGCATGGAGATTATTCAACAGGAGATTATTATACAACAACAGAATATAGATATAAACCAAGTCCTTCTGCAAGTCCTGTTTGGGGAGCAATTCCTTATGAAATATATTATTGGTATGTTGTACATCCACAAATTTATCAAGAGTTAATACAATATACTGACAATCCTTCTTTTACAGAACAACGTACTTGGGGATATTCATGGCGTGAATTTTATTGGTCTAATCCAGATCCTGCTCATAATTATATGCCTGTAAATCAAAAAAATAAAATAGGAGAAGTTGTTTCAATACCAAGACTTGGTGAATTAATGCAAAATCCTGAAATACTATTTGACAGAAAATATGATTTACTTCATTTTGGAAGAGCATTTAATGAAACTACAAATACAGCATTAGATGTACTTGGAAATTGGTGTTCTCGAGCAGTACCAGGCGATCCAAGTGATAACAATTACAGACCAATTGCTCCTAATCAAGTTTTAACACATCATAGAGGAAGATGTGGAGAAGATACTCAAGTTTTGGTTGCAGCAGCACGTACTTGTTTAATTCCTATTATTGCAAGAATAACTCATTGCGAAGATCACGTATTTGGCGCTGTTTATGACATAGATAGATGGCAGCATTTTGAATTTTTCCGTGGCGGCCTTGCACAAAGCGGATGGGGTTGGACACATTTAAGCAAATCAAGCACATACGAAGAATTAGCTCCTGATTATTGGATAATATCTACAATAAATGGTATGCGTCCTGATGGTTATGCTTATAATCATACTTCTGTTAGTAATGATCCTTATACAAAAACTTGTGAATTAGTATTTACAGTAAAAGATGCTAATGGTCGTCCTATTGATGGTGCTATGATAAATTTACATGGTGTTCCTTATTGGCGAGATACTGTATTTAATAGTGTTCAATATACTTATTCTTTTAGCGCTTTCACTGATAAAAATGGTGTTGCACGTATAACAGCAGGTGATGGAAAAACTTATTTGTATAAAATTTATCATTCTGGATTTACTAATGGACAATATCCTAAAGATACTCTAAGTTTTAATATTGCTGTTGGAAAAGTTTACGCAGGAAAATTAATTGGAAAATCTGAAGCTGGAAAAGTTTATGAACAAAATATTGTTATATCTGATTATAAAATCCCTGATTATAACATAACAAAAAACAACTATATTGAATCAACTAAATATGCTTTAGAAATAAATATGAAAGCAAATGACATACTTATGAGTCAAAATAATGGCAGAACATTTGCTT
The DNA here is from genome assembly GCA_017428585.1 of Bacteroidota bacterium. Classification (GTDB taxonomy): domain Bacteria; phylum Bacteroidota; class Ignavibacteria; order Kapaibacteriales; family UBA2268; genus JAAYTD01. Next base: position 2,875 of record JAFRQN010000311.1, read on the forward strand.
ATTGGAATCCTGATAGTGCTGGATATATGAAATATTTCGTTGTTGACCAAAACAACTTCGATAAATTACAAAATGGTCAAGCATTTGAAGTATATTCAGAATTTAATTATCAAGATAATGGTACAATACAAATACCTATTCCTAATAATACAACAGATTGGTTTGTTGTTTGCAGCAATAGATTATCAACAAGACAAGCTCAACTTGTAGAATTTGAAGCTAATTTAATTGAAGGCGACTTTAGTTATTCAAGCGTTGAATCAGAATTTGTTAAAAATTGTTCTTTCTATCCAAATCCATTTAATTCTTATTGTAAGATCTCTGTTCCTTCAGGAGCAAGTTTAGTAGAGATTATTGATATTAATGGAAATACATTATTCTCTACAACAGAAACAGAATTTAATTGGATACCAGATAATACAATTAATCAAGGTGTATATTTTGTTAGAGCAAAAATAAATAACAGATACTACATAGATAAAATTATTTATAACAAATAATTGAAAATATAAAAAAAAAGACCTAAGTAAACTTAGGTCTTTTTTTTATTTATATGATTAGAATATATTTATAGCAACCGTTAAACCTGCCATAACTATAGAAACCATACTCATTAATTTTATCAATATATTAAGAGATGGACCAGAAGTATCTTTAAAAGGATCACCAACAGTATCTCCTACAACAGCTGCTTTATGTGCATCTGAACCTTTACCTCCAAAATTACCTTCTTCTATGTATTTTTTCGCATTATCCCAAGCGCCACCTGTATTTGACATAAAGACAGCTAAAACAAATCCAGTTCCAAGACCACCTATTAATAATCCTATTACACTGGCAACACCTAAAAAAATGCTGACAAAGATAGGAACAATAATAGCCAATAAAGCAGGCAGTATCATTTCTCTTTGAGCGCCTTTTGTTGAAATCTCAATACATTTCTCATAATTAGGTTCTGCGTTACCTTCTAATATTCCTTTTATTTCTCTAAACTGTCTTCTAACTTCCTGCACCATATTTTCTGCCGTTCTACCGACTGCATTCATTGTTAATCCGCAAAATACAAAAGCAAGCATAGAACCTATAAAGATACCTGTTAAAACCATTGGATTCATTAGATTAACATTATAATAATTCATCATATCATACATAGATGCTTCATGAATATTTATTTGTGTACCCATAAATTCAATTGTTTCCTCGCCTAATCTTAAAAGACCTATTTTTATTTCTTCAATATATGATGCTAATAAAGCCAATGCTGTAAGTGCAGCAGAACCAATAGCAAATCCTTTGCCAGTGGCAGCTGTTGTATTGCCTAATGCATCTAATGCATCTGTCCTAACTCTCACTTCCTTATCTAATCCAGACATTTCTGCATTTCCTCCTGCATTATCAGCAATAGGTCCATAAGCATCTGTTGCTAATGTAATGCCTAATGTAGACAACATACCAACAGCGGCAATACCAATGCCGTAAAGTCCCATTCCTATGTTTGAAATATTCCAATTAGATGCAAATAAGAATGAAAATATAATACCTACAGCAACAGCAATTACAGGAATAGCCGTTGATAACATACCAGTTCCTATTCCAGATATAATAACCGTTGCAGGTCCTGTTTTTGTGGATTCTGCTATTTTTTGTGTTGGTCGATAAGATTGAGAAGTATAATATTCTGTCGTTTTTCCTATTATAATTCCTATTAATAATCCAACTACAACAGAAAATGACAACCCAAGATAATTTTCAATATTAAGAAAATATAATATCAAAAAAGAAGAAACAGCAATTAAAACTGCTGCAAAATGTATTCCTCTATTTAAGGCTTTTAATAATTGTTTTATTTCTGCTTTATCATTTTTTGTTTTTACAAGGAAAATACCTATTATAGATAATAAAATACCAATTGACGCAATAAGCATAGGTGCTATAACAGCCTTGTACTGCATCTCACATCCAAATATAGAAAATGCAGAAGCTCCTAAAGCTGCTGTTGCTAAAATAGAACCACAATAAGATTCATATAAATCTGCTCCCATACCTGCCACATCACCAACATTATCACCAACATTATCTGCTATAGTTGCTGGATTTCGTGGATCATCTTCTGGAATACTATTTTCTACTTTACCAACCAAATCTGCACCAACATCGGCTGCTTTAGTATAAATACCTCCTCCTACTCTTGCAAATAATGCTTGTGTAGAAGCTCCCATTCCAAATGTTAGCATTGTAGTTGTAACTACAATCAATTTTTGTGTACCTGTAACATCATTTACAAAACTATTTAATATTATATACCAAATAGAAATATCTAATAATCCTAATCCTACAACAGTCAGTCCCATAACTGCACCACTTCTAAAAGCAACTTTTAAACCTGAATTTAAGGATCGAGTTGCTGCATTTGCAGTACGAGCTGATGCTAATGTTGCAGTCTTCATACCAATAAATCCTGCTAATCCAGAAAAGAAACCGCCTGTTAAAAATGCAAAAGGCACCCATTCATTTTGAACGCCAAATCCATAAGCCATTATTGAAAATAAAATAGTAAGACAAATAAAAACAATCAATACTATTTTGTATTGCTGTTTTAAATATGACATTGCTCCTCTACGTACATAAGAAGCTATTTGCATCATTTTGTCTGTTCCTTCACTTTCTTTTAACATCTGTCTAAAGAAGAAGAAAGCTGCCAATAGAGCCAATATTGCTGCTAATGGAATAAAATAAAATACGAAAGAAATCATAATTTTATGAAATTAAATATGTTTATATAATTAGTTATTATACAATTTTAATCTATTGTCTAATATTATAATACGATATTTTTATTATTTATTAACATAATTTTTACTTTTTATAGCATTTAAATATAAAATAATTAATAAAAAAGTTAATTTATACTTTATAATGAACAAAAACTATTAGTTCTTCTAATTTATAAACAGACAAATTATATTATTGTTTTTTTATAAATTATTGTTAATTTTGTAAAATGAATAAAAAGTTTATTAAATGGGATTTTTAATTATGTCACCGTATAAATCATTTAGATATATAGAAAACTTAGCTGACTTTGTTGGTCAGGAAGTAACTTTACGTGGTTGGGTACAAAACAAAACTGGTAAAGGGAAATTACAATTTATCATTTTGAGAGATGGTACTGGAATATGCCAATGTGTTATTTTTAAAAATAATGTAAGCGAGGAATTGTTTGCTGATGCAAAAACATTAACTCAAGAATCTGCTATAGAAATAACAGGAACTATTAGAGCTGAGGAACGTGCACCAGGTGGTTATGAAATGGATGTAACGGGACTAAAAATACACAGTATTTCAAAAGATTATCCTATTACTCCAAAAGAACATGGAGATGCTTTTTTAATAGAACACAGACATTTATGGCTGCGTTCATCAAGACAGCATGCTATAATGCGTGTTCGTGCTGCAATAGTAAAAGCTATTAGAGATTTCTTTGATGGCAATGGATTTAAGTTAATGGATTCTCCTATACTTACTCCAAATGCTTGTGAAGGTACAACAACTTTATTCGAAACAAAATATTTTGATTTAGGCAGTGCATATCTTTCACAATCTGGTCAATTATATGCAGAAGCATCTGCATTAGCAATGGGACGTGTATATACTTTTGGTCCTGTATTCCGTGCAGAACGTTCTAAAACACGCAAGCACTTAACAGAATTTTGGATTGTAGAACCAGAAATGGCTTTCTTTGATCTTAATGATGATATGGATCTTGCTGAAGATTTAGTTGAATATATTGTTCAATATTGCTTGAAACATTGTCAAACTGAATTAAAACTTCTTGAAAGAAATATTGAAAACTTAGAAAAGATAAAAAGACCATTCTATAGAATGAGTTATTCTAATGCTGTTGATTGGCTTGTTGAAAATAAAATTCCTTTAAAAAAGAAAATCGATGGAAAAGATGTTGATATTCTTCCATTCCCTTGGGGTGAAGATTTTGGAGCAGTACAAGAAGAAGCAATAATGGAACAATTCGATAAACCTTGTATTATTCATAGATATCCAGCTGAAGTAAAAGCATTCTATATGAAACGTGATCCAGAAGATTCAAAAGTTGTATTGGCTATGGATATGTTGGGTCCAGAAAAAGCAGGCGAAATTATTGGCGGCAGTCAAAGAGAAGATAATATTGACTTATTGACAGAAAGAATCAAAAAAGATAATCTACCAATGGATGAATTCCAATGGTATTTAGATCTAAGAAGATTTGGTTCTGTTCCTCACAGCGGCTTTGGATTAGGATTAGAAAGAGTGGTAAAATGGATAACAGGTGCTTCACACATTAGAGAAGTTATCCCGTTCCCAAGAATGATATATCGTATAGTTCCTTAATATTTAATTGAAATCTTTTTATATTATATATTTTTAATAAAAATTAATAAAATTATGACAAAATTCAAAAATTACATTGATGGTAAATGGGTAGATGCTGTTTCAGGAAAGACTTTTAAGAATATTTCTCCAGCAAACCAAAATGATATAATAGGTGAATTTGCCTTATCAGATAAAGAAGATGTTGAATTAGCAGTAGCTGCTGCAAAGAAAGCATACGAAAAATGGAGATTAGTTCCAGCTCCAAAACGTGGTGAAATTATGCGTAAAGTGGGTGATATCTTTACAAGACGTAAACAAGAACTTGCAAAGATAATGACAAGAGAAATGGGAAAACCTACTTTTGAAACTGCTGGTGATGTTCAAGAAGCTATCGATACAGCATATTATGCTTCATCAGAAACAAGACGTCTTTTTGGTACTACTGTTCCAAGTGAAATGGACAACAAGATTAATCTTGCTTTCCGTACTCCTATTGGTGTTGTAGGCGTTATTACAGCATGGAATTTCCCTATAGCAGTACCATCATGGAAGATTTTACCTGCTATTGCAGCTGGTAATACTGTTGTATTTAAGCCATCAAAAGATGCTCCTCATTCAGGTGTTATTTTTGCAGAAATAATGGAAGAAGCTGGTGTTCCTGCTGGTGTGTTTAATGTTCTTTTAGGCAAAGGTTCTATGGGTGAACAAATTGTACGCCATCCTGATGTAAAGGTTATTGGCTTTACAGGTTCAACAGAAATTGGCTGCCAGCTTGCAGAAATTTGCGGTAAATTAAATAAGAGAATATCACTTGAAATGGGTGGTAAGAATGCACAAATCGTAATGAATGATGCTAATTTAGATTTAGCTCTCGATGGTGTACTCTGGGGTGCTTTTGGTACTACAGGACAAAGATGTACAGCAACTTCTCGTTTAATTTTACATAAAGATATCTATGACAAATTTATCGATATGTTAAAAGAAAGAGTTGTTAAATTAAGAATTGGCGACGGATTAGATCCAAAAACAGAAATGGGACCTGTTATCCACATGCAATCACTTGAAAATTGTGAAAGAATCGTAAAAGTTGCTCTTAAAGAAGGCGGTCGATTAATTTGCGGTGGTAAACGTGTTGCTGATCCTGCATTAAAAGATGGTTGTTTCTTTGAACCAACTATTATAGCAGATGTAAACGAAAACCATACATTATTCAATGAAGAAGTATTTGGTCCAGTTTTATGTGTTGCTAAAGCAGATTCTTTTGAACATGCAATTGCACTTCATAATCATTGTGAATATGGATTATCAGGCTCTATCTATACAAAGAATGTAAATTGGGCTTGGGAAGCTACTCGCGACATGGAAGTAGGTATTTGTTATGTTAATTCTCCTACAATTGGTGCAGAAGCTAATATGCCGTTTGGCGGTATCAAAGGTACAGGCAATGGAAATCGTGAAGGCGGTTGGACTGCTTTTGATATCTTTACAGAATGGAAGACTGTTTATTTTGATTATTCAGATAAATTACAAAGAGCTCAAATAGACAATCACTAATTGTTATAATAACATAAAGTATAAAAAAAAGAGACTGAAAAGTCTCTTTTTTTTATATATTTTTTATTTATACAGCTTAGTTAGATTTAACAAATTTAAACCATTTATCTTTATCATTATTTGATATACAAACTGAATAAGTTCCAGTATTAAGATTTGATACATCAACAGTTACTGTATTATTTGAAAGCAGTTTGTCCTGCTTCAAAACTATATTTCCATTTAGATCATAAATCTTTATTGAAACTAATCCAAAGTCTTCTATTGATTCAAAAGATATTATATCTTCACTTGGATTTGGATAAATCATAATTGAATTATTTATATCTTTTTGTGCTATACTTGTAAATCCATCCAATACAAAAGAATATACAAGTCTTTTTCCAAAATCAGGATTAAATGTCTTTAATTTTTGACCTTCACTATCAACAATAGAAATAGCACCATTGCCTTGTTGAGTAACCATCCAGGAAGACAACCCATAATAATATCTTTCATCTGTTACCTCTAATCTATAGCATCCGTTAGGCAAATCTGTTAAATTAAAGGTATATATTTTATTATTTGTATTTGCAGGAAGTGTTTTAACTAATTCATTTCTAAAATCATAAATTTTTAATGAATAATCACTTGCACGAAGATTGCTTGTATATTTTATTTGAAAATCTGATTTGTTGTAAATATCTGGAATTTTGAAAATAGCTTTTCCTTGATTATTAGATAAATTTTCATCACCTTGATTATTAAGTGTAATAACTATTTCATTTTCATTGTTATTTCCTGTCCAGAATTTAGCATCATTTAACATAATAGTTATAGTATCCAATGATCGAGGAGCGATACTTTTTTCTACAAAATGAGTTTCTTCTTCCACGCCATTTTTTAATACAACTTCAAAATTTTCAATTGCTTCATCAGAATTATTGCGTACAATAAAATTGACACCATTACAAATAGGATTTAATTTGCTGTAAATATCCTCTGTAGAAGGTGTAATTATTTTATACAATTCTAAATCATTTTTATATTTAGCTTTGCCGTATTCCACTAAATGGAATGTTGCAACGTATGAACCTGTACCAATTTCTGGATATTTGCCTAAACTATCAGAACTAATTTCGTAATTAAGAGCTATTTTGCGATCATCAGAAATATATTGTGTTAAATCAACTTCATAGTCATTTACTATATCACCAGGACACCAACCTTCACGATTCAACATCCAAGTACCTCCCTGAGGCCATACTGGATTATCTGTACAATGTCTCCATATTTTCCATTCACCTGCTAAATCAAAATCATCAGGAGTTGGACCTGCATATATGTAATGTGTATTATCTAAAAATTCACAGCATTGAGATGGATGTGATGTATTTGGAACCATACCATGTCCAGTTAATCTAACTTTTAATTTTATTGTTTCTGTTTCTGGCAGTAAACTTACAACAGCATCGCCTACATCTTCATCTTTTGCCAATCTGTTATAGCTATAGCTTTTACATGGTCCCCATGGTTCAGATATTCTTAATATATCTCTTAATGGCTCGCCTTTTATAAATAAAAATTTTAAATCTATTAATTCTTGATTATTATGAGCTTCTAATTCTATTTCGCCTCTTAGATCATTCATATAATCCGTTACATCATATTCCCATTCAAATCCATTCTCGCCTAAAGATAAATTGATACCGTATGGAGTAATAAAACGTCCAATTTCATATTCAACTTTTTTAGGATAATGTTTTGTTTCATACTCAAACAATTTATCATCTACTACATATTCCTCAAAAGATCCTTCAGTCTCAACGGAATCTATCTTTTCAAGATTTGAATCATATATATATATTTGTTTCCCATATTTATGATCTATTCTTTCTACCTTAGGGTAGTTTCCATCTCCGTTGAAATATACTATGGTTGCAGGAGCCTGTTTGCGAAGTCTTTTTATAGCTTCTTCTTTTTTAGAATATTGGAAATCACCAGTATGTAAAACTATATTAGGAATAAAATTAGTTTGTGTTGTTAAATTAGGTCCTGTTCTTGTATCGTATAATTCTGCTCGTCCAATAATATTAGCGTTAGATTTTATTACACCATGATTTTGAAGATAGAACGCACCTGCTTCATCGTCATTTAAATCAAGATTTATCAATAAATTTGATGATAAAGGATTATCTAATGAAATATCTTTTGAATACAAATCTACAATTTGTTCTTCCTTTAAGTTTGTATTCCATACTCGTATTTTAGAAAAATCGCCATTTGTATTAGATGTTATATTTGTATCTGATAAATATTCTCCTTGACCTATTGCAAAATCAACTGGCAAATCATCTATAAAGCGAGGCATATATATAGTTACCCAATATTGATGATATTCCAATGCAGCAGGTTTTGAATTAATAAATAATTTCAATACATCTTTACAAGTCTCACCATTACCATTATAAACAACTGCTATATGAGTCCATTCGTTTAGATGGATTGGTGAATTATTAGTAAATGCATTTAACGAATGTTCGCCTTTTAAACCAATAGACATTGACATTGCGTTATCAGCATTAGGAGTATTCGCTGATATAACAACCTTATCGCCTAATCTAAAAATAACGCCTGCATCACGAAGTCTTACCCAGCCTTCAAAAGTAAAATGCTGACCGCCAGAAATAGATGGCAGATTTGTTGTATTAATCCAAGCATCATCACCATTTAATCTAATATAATTAGAATTAGCTATTGTTATTGCAACATTTTTTGATGATGTTGTACCTCTAAAAACATTTTTTGATCCTTTAGTTGGAATATATGATACATCAACAATAAGATTAGATGAACCATCATAAACAAAATCCTTTTCAAAGTCTAATGTTAATGTTTTTCCATCTTGACAATCTTCTTTGGTAACAAATGTTTGATATACAACATCTTGATATTCTAAATTTTCATTATATGCTAATATTTGTTGTGTTAGCTTTTTAACAGGTGCAATTCTTATTCTTACATGTTCCATAGTATCTACTATAGAAGCATCAAATGAAATTTTACCAATTTTTGTACCTTCTTTTATACCCTGCTCAACCAATTCTTTATTAAATAATAAGAATTGGTGTCTTGAAAAATCTTTTAATTCAACTTCTCCTGTTCCTAAAGCAAATTTTGTAATATTATCAGAAACACTTGTTGATTTAACATTTGAAATATTTACCGTATCTATATTTGCTTCATCCTTAAAACTAAACTTAGTTCCAGGAACAGGTTTGTTAAAATTACCTAATGTACTTACAGGATGCTTGTAAATAGAAAAAGCATCTTCGCCAGTAGGCTTGTGTATTTTCATATATGCTAAATAATCCCATTCAGCACAGCTGTATTTATCATGTTCAGTTTTTGGATCACATTTTAGTCTGTATTTTGCAATTACACGTTGAAATTTTTCATTTGCATCTGGAAATTTAAACACTGCCTGACGCGTAAATATAGAATCAAATGTAAAAGTTTGAACTGTTACTGTATCGCCGCTATATACAAACAAAGGACATAGAATTAATACAACTATAAAACAAAGAAACTTGTTAATTTTCATATATTATTCGCTCTTTGATGGATTATTTACTAATTCTGTAATAGCATCAAATGCTTCCTGCTCTAAGAGTCCGTTAGATTTAAAGAAATATGCTTTAAAAGAAACATGATTTTCAAAGCCGCTCATTTCTCCTCTAAGTTCCAAATTTATTTTATTATCACCTATTTCTGTAACAATAAATGTATACTGCATACGGCCGCTTGTCCAAACGCCTCCACGAATAAATGGTGCATCAAGTGCATATTTTTGTATTGTCTTAAATATTTCTGACTCATTTTGAGAGAAAATACATAATTCTGAACGAACTATTCCTCTATGAGTTCCGTCATCTTGATCTCTTACTTTTGAATTTAGAATTTGACATGATAAATTGTTTTCAATAAACTTCTTGCAGGCATCGAAAACTGTTTGAAAATCACTATCAAATTGTATTTCGTATTTTTCCTTATAATACTTTAATTTATCAGGAATTTTTTGTACACCCTCTTCTTCATCATCAGCTAATACAGCTGAATTTAGAGAAAAAAACAAAACTCCAATGAGTAATAAAGCTAATTTTTTTAAATTCTCGTAATATTGTGTTTTCATAATACTACCTCTATTTTCCTATATTTATTAATAATAATTTTCTTGTTTAATTTATATACGCAAATATATACGTAAATTAACAAAATTTTCATACAAAAACAAATATAAAAAAATCCTAACAACTAAGTTTTATTAATTTACTTAATTATTAGGATTAAATAAAAAAACAAAGAATGTTATTTATCGCGTTTAATCTTATCTATAACTCTGAAAGTTATATCTAATTTATTATCTGCGTATAAAACCATAGATGCATCTTTGCTAAGTACTAAACTTACGTTCTCACTCTTTGCAACTTCTTCTATTGCTTTTTTTACTTTTGCACGAATCGGCTCAAGCAATTTTTCACGTAATACTGCTAATTCGCCTGTATTACCAAATTTTTCTTGATAAAAAGAATTTAATGCTTGATTTTCTTTTTGCAATTTTTCTTCTTCTTGTTGTTGCTGTGCAACCTGCATCATTGATTTTTGTTTTTGATAATTTTGTACTTTAGTTTCTAATGCTTGCTGCATCTTAACTAAGCTATCTTGATATTTTTGTCCAATTTCCTTTAATTGTTTATCTGCTTCGATTGCTTCTGGCAATTCTTTAACAATAGCTTCTACATCAACAACTGCTACGTTATTATTTCCAGAACCTGCAACTTTCTGTGCTGCAACTCCATTATTTGCAAAACACATACAAACTAAAAACATTAGAACAAGTCCAAGCAATGACTTTTTCATCTATTTTCTCCAATCAAATATGAAATAAATGTATAAAATATTTTTCCTATAAAAAACAAATATACGTATTTTTTTATTAAATACAAATTTCTTTTGTTTTTATACTAGTTTTTTGTAACTTTGCATTTAAGTTTTTAAACTGGAGAGATGCGAGAGTGGTTGAATCGGGCGGTCTCGAAAACCGTTGAAGGATTCTGTCCTTCCGAGGGTTCGAATCCCTCTCTCTCCGCAAAAACTTGATAGCTATTGCTTCAATAGCTTGCCCAATATCGTGATGTTATACGACATCGACTATTCGATACAAAATTTCCGATTTGCTGGGATGTAATACACGTAATTTATTAATATTAATTAAGTAAATAGAACTATGATTAATATAAGAAAACTTGAAGCAGAATTATGGGAGTCTGCTGACCTTCTCAGACAAGGCAGCAAGCTGACCAGCAACCAATATTGTATGCCAGTGTTAGCTCTTCTTTTTCTCCGTTATGCATATAGCCGATATAAGAAGGTGGAAGAAGAAATTCTAAAGAATCGTCCTGTACGAAATGGTCGTGTTATGCCTATAGAACCCAGCGACTTTGCTGCTAAAAGTGCATTGTATCTGCCAAAAGAAGCACGTTTCGAATTTTTGGTAAATCTACCTGACAATATTGTACAAGCAGGATTGAAAAGCAAAGATGGACACGATATCAATTCATTGGGTGAAGCTGTTAATAATGCAATGCAGTTAGTTGAAGATCAAAGTGAACAACTAATCGGTGTACTTCCTAAGACTTATACAAGTTTTTCTGATGACCTGCTCCGTGAACTGCTTCGAATATTCAACAATAAAACTATTGATGAAGTAGGCGGTGATGTTATCGGACGCATTTATGAGTATTTCCTCTCCAAGTTTGCAAAAGCTGTTGCAAGCGATGACGGCGTATTCTTTACACCAAAATCTTTGGTAAAAATGTTGGTCAATGTATTGGAGCCTAAAAAGGGAGTTATGCTTGATCCTGCCTGCGGAAGCGGAGGTATGTTTGTTCAAACAGGTGATTTTATTAATGCTTCTGGTATGAATGCCAATACTAATATGACTTTCTACGGACAGGAAAAAGTAGAATATAATGCTCAGCTGTGTCTAATGAATATGGCTGTACATGGTCTGAATGGACGTATCGTTTCTGGAGATGAAGCCAATTCGTTCTATCATGATGCATATAATTTGGAAGGCAAATGCGATTATGTTATGGCAAATCCTCCTTTCAATGTAGATAAAGTAAAGGCTGAATCTGCCTCTGCTGCAGGGCGTCTTCCTTTTGGTTTGCCTGGAGTCAATGCTAAAACGAAAGAAATAGGCAATGCCAATTACCTTTGGATAAATTATTTCTATTCTTATCTCAACGATCACGGACGTGCTGGTTTTGTTATGGCAAGTTCTGCAACAGATAGTGCCAACAAAGACCGTGATATTAGAGAGAAACTGGTTCATACAGGTGATGTCGATGTGATGATCAGTGTTGGCAATAACTTTTTCTATACCCTGTCGCTTCCATGTTCTTTATGGTTCTTCGATCGTAACAAAAATAAGAACATTAGAGACAAGGTGCTTTTTATTGATGCTCGCAATTATTATACAGTAATTGACCGTACCCTTAATGAGTGGACTGAATGGCAGCTTCGCAATCTGCAAGCCATCGTACATCTCTATCGTGGTGAAAAAGATAAATACATAAAACTTTTAGAAGATTATAAAGCTGTATTAGGAAACACTACTGCTGCATCAGCACAAGCTGACCTTGACCGCCAAAAAGCAGAAGCTAAAGAAGCTGTAACTAATGCCTCACGCAAGAATAAAAAACAAATTGAGAAAGAACAAAATGCTCTTATAGCAGAACTTGAAGATATGCTTGAAACAGCACGCCAATATGAATGGTTAACAGAAAAATTTGGTAAAGATGGTATATATCAAGACATTCTTGGACTCTGCAAAATTGCATCCATTCAAGAAATTGAAGAGAAAAACTATTCACTTACTCCGGGTGCATACATTGGAGTAGCTGAACAGGAAGACGATGGAGTAAACTTCCAAGAACGTATGAATGAAATTCATGCTGAATTGGCAAAATTGAACAGTGAAGCCAATACTCTGATGGAAGATATACAAAAAGCATGGGAGGATTTGAGATGAGAGAAAAAGACATGAAAAAACAGAAATTGACATCATCAGTGCTTAAATCCATTATTCAGTATTTGTATCAGATAGTTAAGCAATTATATATTCAATACATTACAAAGAATAAGAGTATTTTATCTCTTTATCCAATTATGTCCACATTGAGGACGCAATTAAATTGGTCTCAAAATAAACTACTTTTTAAAACTGAATATAAACCTACCATAAACAATTTAATTTATGAATTTGTTACTATCGATGAATTGATATAAAAAAAGAGGTTAATAAATAATGAGTCAGTGGAATAAGGTGAAATTGAAAGATTGTTGTATAAAAATAGGCAGCGGAGCAACTCCAAAAGGTGGTTCTACTGTATATATAGAATCTGGAATTTCTCTTATAAGAAGTCAGAATATCTATAATTTATTTTTTGATTATAATGGATTAGCACATATAACAAATGATGCTGCTAAAAAATTAGATAATGTAACAGTTTATGCAAATGATGTATTAATTAATATTACAGGTGATTCAGTTGCAAGAACTTGTATTGTTCCCAAGGATGTTTTACCAGCACGAGTTAATCAGCATGTTTCAATAATTAGAACAGATAATAATGTTCTTGATGCTCACTACTTGAATTATTGTCTAGCAAGTCCTTTCATGCAAGCATATATGTTAGGTTTAGCTGTAGGCAGGGGGACTTCGCGAAATGCAATGACCAAAAACATGATTGAGGAATTCGAAATTCCATATCCTCCATTGCAAACACAGCATAAGATAGCCGATATTCTTTCCCGCTATGATGCATTGATAGAGAACTATCAGAAACAGATAAAGTTATTGGAAGAAGCAGCACAGAGATTATATAAAGAATGGTTTGTTGATCTTCGTTTTCCTGGATATGAAAATACACAAATTGTTGATGGCATACCTGAAGGGTGGGAAAGGAAGAGTATAAGTGATATTATTAATCTGCAAAGTGGTTATGCATTTAAGAATTCAACTTTTGATAAAAAAGGGAAATATAAAATAGTAACAATTAAAAATGTTAAAGATGGTTTTTTTGATGGAAATAATGTTAGTTATATTAATTCGATTCCAAGCAAGATGCCAACTCATTGCATATTAAATTCGGGTGACATATTATTGTCTTTAACAGGGAATGTCGGTAGAGTATGTATGGTTATTGGTAAAAACTATTTACTAAACCAACGAGTTGCGAAATTAAAATCTGCTTATACTGCATATACATATTGTCTTTTCAGAAGTAAAGATATGTATGATGAAATTAATAATCTTGCAAATGGAGTTGCCCAACAAAATGTTAGTCCAATCAGAATTGGTGAATTAAAAATATTGGTTGCAAATGATGTTATTATGAACTTATTTGAAAAAATTACTGGCAACTATATATCTAATATATTACAAATTAATCATCAAATATGCCTCTTGACTGAAGCTCGTGATCGTTTACTTCCAAAGCTGATGAATGGTGAAATAATTGTTTAATATTTATATGGCAAATAAAATGGCAAAATTTAAAGATATAAAAGATTATATTATTCGTTCAAGCGATAAAGAACTAAACAAAAATTTTGAGAAAGAAAAGAATACTGAGAAAGAAAAGAATAATAAGTATTATTATCAAATAGGTTCGCTTCAAAAAGGTTCATCTTACTATAAATACCTCCCTTATAAAAGAGCTCTTGAATGTTTAGAAAAGAGTATAATTACATTTGTTGAACCATCGAGCTGGGATGATACATACGAAAGCTTGTATTACGAAGCTGACTACGACAATGTTGCTCCCGAATACAAAGAACATCCTAGACTTTTTGCTACTTGTGTAACTAATAAAAAATATGATGAAGCAGCTTGGCGGATCTATTCTGAACAAGACAAAACCTGTGTTCAATTTGAAATAGATAGATTCAATTTTCGTTACCAGCTTCTAAAAGCTATCAAGGACAAAGATCGTATTTACGAAGGAGCCGTTCAATATCTTTATAAAGGTTATATTGAAAATATTTATAAGAAAAAACTAAAAAACAATAAAAATGAACCCGAGAAAGATAATTCTCTTTATAAAAAATTTATATCTAATGAAAACTATTTTACTAGAAAAAATTATCTAAATTTGTTATTACTAAAAAGAAGGGATTTTATTCATGAAAATGAAACTCGTTTTTTTATTATAAGGAAAAAAGATATTGAACATGAAGCAAAAAAAGCTATTAAAATACCAGATGGGATCAATAATGATCAAAAAATACCAAAAGGAAAATTATATATATTGAAAAATATTAGGTGGATTGATATAATAAAAAGAGTAACTATAAATAGAAGCAAAGATAGTGAGGAATTCAAAAAATTACAAGAAATTATCAATAAAACAATAGATAATAGTGAGAAAGATAAAAAAAATAAAGATATAGAACTAATTCCATATTCTGTTTATGGAGAAAAACAAGATAGAATTAAAATTGAAGCATAATTATGCCAAAAGAATATAGCGAAGACCAACTGATACAGAAGAATACAGCCGATCTAATGAATGAATTAGGCTGGACAAGTATATATGCATACGAAAAAGAGACATTAGGCAAAGACGGCACTTTAGGACGTAAAACATACAATGAAGTGCTGCTGATTCGTCATTTTCAGCAGGCACTAAAACGTTTAAATCCTTGGATAGATGATAAACAGCAGCAGGAAGCAACAGAGAGTATGACAGAACATATCAGCTCTCAAACACTTATGCAGATTAACGAGCAGAAATATCACTTGATTCGCGATGGTATTCCTGTTAAACGAGTCAAACCGAATGGTGAAACAGAAGAGGTGCGTGCTAAAGTCATCGATTTCAATTCACCAGACAAGAATGAATTTATCTGTGTACGTGAATTGCAGATACATGGCTCAATTTATCGTCGTCGTGCTGATATAGTTGGTTTCGTAAATGGCATTCCTCTTCTTTTTATAGAACTGAAGAATCACGATGTAGAAGTGATAGATGCTTTTAACCAGAACTACCGAGATTATCTTGATACAATACCACATCTGTTCTATTATAACGCTTTCATTATTTTCAGCAATGGATTGGAAGCCCGTGTAGGTACAATAGATTCAAAATGGGAATTTTTTCATGAATGGAAAAGATTAAAAGAAGAAGATGCTGGCAGTATTGAACTGTCAACCATGCTAAAAGGCATCTGCAACAAAGAAAACTTTCTTGACCTTCTGGAAAACTTTATTCTTTATGACCACAGTGAAGGAAGAACAGCTAAAATCCTTGCCCGCAACCATCAATATTTAGGTGTAAATCAAGCAGTAGAAATGTACCGTAAACGTCAATACTTGAATGGAAAACTTGGAGTATTTTGGCATACACAAGGTAGCGGCAAAAGCTATTCAATGTTGTTCTTAACACAGAAAATACGCAGGAAATTTGAAGGTTCGCCAACGTTCCTTGTTCTAACAGATCGTGATGAACTAAATAAACAAATCAGCAGTACATTTGAAAATTGTGGTTTATTAAGTAATGACGCTAAAAAATATATTGCAGGCAGTGGATATGATCTAAAAACAAAATTAAAAGGAAATCCATCATTTATTTTCTCATTGATTCAGAAATTCAACGATGCCAATGCAGAACCTATAATTCCTGATCATGATATTATTGTAATAAGCGATGAAGCTCATCGAACGCAGAACGGCATCTTTGCCGAAAACTTAATGCATATTCTGCCGACTGCTCATCGTATAGGTTTTACAGGTACACCTCTGTTGTCAAATGACAATATAACTGCCCGCACTTTTGGCGGCTACGTTAGTATATATGATTTCAACCGAGCTGTAAAGGATAAAGCAACAGTGCCACTTTTTTATGAAAATCGTGGAAAGAAAATACAAGACTTGAAAAACCCTGAAATTAATGAGGAAATAGCAGCAGTTTTAGAACAAGCCGGCGATTTAGATGCTTCACAACAGGCCAAGCTGGATCAAGAATTTTCAAAAGAGGTACATATATTAACTGCAGAAAAACGTCTGCGTTTAATAGCTAAAGATTTTGCACGCAATTACAGCGATATTTGGACATCTGGCAAGGCTATGTTCGTCTGCTATAACAAAGTAACATGTGTTAGAATGTATAACTATGTGCAGGAGTATTGGCAGGAAGAGATAAAACAGCTGGAACACCAAATAGAAAAATGTAAATCTCAACAAGAAGCACAAGAAATGCATCGAAAACTGACCTGGATGAAAGAAACAGATATGGCTGTAGTGGTTTCTCAAGAACAAAATGAAATACAGACTTTTCAAAAATGGGGTCTTGACATCAAGATACATCGTGAAAAGATGGAAAAACGTGAACTGGATAAGGAATTCAAAGATGCCGACTCAACGCTGCGTATTGTATTTGTATGTGCTATGTGGCTGACAGGATTTGACGTAAAGACATTATCTTGTCTCTATATCGACAAACCTATGAAAGCTCATACTTTAATGCAAACCATTGCTCGTGCCAATCGTGTAGCGGAAGGGAAAATAAACGGTCTAATTTTTGACTATATTGGAATGGTAAAAGCTCTTCGTAAAGCATTGGCTGACTATACAGCTAATAAAGAAGCTGGAATTGCAGGAACCGATCCAACTATAGATAAAAAAGATTTAATTAAACAGACACTTGAAGCCATTGTACTAACAACAGATTTCTTGAAAGAACATAATTTCAATTTAGAAGATCTGATAAAAGCTAAAAATATCAATTTCAATATACTTTCTCTTTTGAAAACTGCTGCCAATGCTATGTGCGAATCAGCTGAAATTAGAAAAACATACTGTACTTATGCATCACGACTATTAAATCTTTGGAAATATCTCGATCGTGAAGATATCACAGCTGAAATGAAACAGCAGAAAGATGCTATTCAAGCTATCTATAAAGAATTGCAAAAGAAGCGAAAACATGCAGACACGACGGATTTAAGTGTTGCTATTAATGAAATTATAAATGATTATCTGGAAATAGAAACTGAAAATTTAAATGATAAGCCAAGCCGTCGTTTCAATATCAGCGAAATAAACTTTGAAATTTTGCGTCTTGAATTTGCGAATAGCAATAGAAAGAATTTAATACTAAAAGATCTTCAAGAATTGCTGCAGGAACGCATAAATAAAATGCTGGTACAAAATCCATCACGCATTAATTTCTACGAAAAATATAAAAAAATAATTGAAGCTTATAATAAAGAACAGAATCGTGCAGCAATCGAAAAAACTTTTGAAGAATTAATAGAGCTATCGAATGAACTGACAGAAGAAGAACAACGTTATATACGAGAAGGTTTTGAAAATGACGAACAACTATCAATGTACGACATTCTGATGAAAGATGATTTAAGCAAGAGCGAAATCAAAAAACTTAAGAAAGCAGCGATAGAACTGCTTGCTATAATTAAACAGAAATTGGAAGAAATGGATCATCCTTTTGATAAACAAACTACAAAAGCAGAAATTAAAGTTACTATCAAAGAAACGCTTTGGAATAAACTTCCTGATAGCTACTCTGAAGAAATCATACCACAATATATAGACAGAGTATATAACTATGTCAGTCAGCACTATGGCGGTGCTGCATAGAATAATTTTTCCTTTAAAACAAAAATAAGGCATTTATACAAATGCCTTATTTTATTATTTATAGTTTATTTAATTATAAACCTGGAGTAGTTGCTGCTGCTTCAGCTGCTGCAGCTTGAGCTGCACGTTTTTTTCTCCAATATTTTCTTTCTGCTTTTGATTCGTCATCTGTTTTTGGACCAGCAGGAGGAACCTTTAATACTTGACCTGGATGAATTATATCAGGGTTGCGGATTTGGTCAGTATTAGCCTGCCATATTTTTGGCCATTGGAATGGATCACCGTAGATTTCCATCTTACCAGAAATGTTCCATAAACAATCACGATCTTGTGCCCAAGTACCTACTGTATAACCAGAAATTTTCTTTTCTCTGTATAATCCTTTAATTTCTCTTGCAAGATTTAAGATTCTATCATAGAATTCTGGAATAACAGCTAATTTATTACCTCTTAATGTATTTAATTCAGCTTCTAATGCTTCTACATCGCTGCGTCTATCAGCAAGTTCATCATTTGATAAAACTTTCATCTGTCTAACCTTGCCTTCGAGTACACCAAGTTGTTGACGGAAGTAATCGAGATCAGATTTAGTAGCATTACATAATTTTAAGATTTCTTCTTCACAATCGTTATAACTTTGTTTAATGTTAACAATTTGTGCTTCAATACTATTTCTATCTTGTTTAACACTTTCAAGATTTTTATTTAAAGCATCTACTTTTGATTGATATAAATTAATGCGGGCATCAGCCTCATCACAAGATAATTCCAAATCTGGCTTACTTTCTGGAGGTGGTGGAGGCAATTCTTTTGCATCAACAACATTTAACAATAAAACAAAAGATAAAAGATATATAAATAAATTCTTCATTTCAAATTCTCCTATAATTATGGTTCTACCGTATAATCAGGCCAAACATTAGGCCATTGTGACAAACGAAGTCTTACTGTATTACGTTTTTCGTTACAATCATCTGCTTCAGCTTTTCTTGCTTGAAGCTCCTTGTTAAGTTTTGCACGTTCATTTTGAACGTTTGTAATTTCAGTGTTAATTGATTTTTCCTGACGTCTTAAATCAGCAATCTTACCAAGTTGTTCATCTGTAATTTTACAAGAGCAGCTTGTTATTATTACACTGCTGGCTAAAACAGCAATATAAAAAGATGCACTGGAGACAATTTTCTTTATTTTCATAAAAGCCTCAAAAAATTAAATTTTTAAAAATTATTATTAAAATTATTATTTGCTCTCTTTCTTTTTGTTTAATTTATTTAATGTAGTAAATACACATTTTACAAATATACAAAAAATATACAAATAAAAAATTAAAATTATTCTAATTTTTTGATTAATAAAAATATTATAAATGATTATTATGCTTTTTCTTTTTATACTAAAACCTTATTAAAACAAAAAATAAAAAAAAGTTGTTTTTATCAAATACAATTTGTAATTTTGTAGTTTTCATATATATAATATTGTAATTAGCAATAGAATTGGCAGACTCTACTGATTTTTGTTTCTTTTCTACACTAATTACATAAAAAATAAATCAAATTGAAAATAATAATATTAAATAAATTAAAATTGGAGTTCGTATAAATGGGAACTATTGAACGTATTCGTCAGATATCACCTTATGCTTTTATAGCATTTGCAGTAATATTTATACTGTTTATGGTGCTTAGTGACAATATTTCATCATTAACATCTTCTGGTGGTGAAAGTATACAAACTGCTGTTATTGCAGAAATAAATGGAGATAAAATTTATTATAAGGATTATGAAGAACGTGTAAGACAACGTATAGAACAAATGAGAAATAATCCTCAAACCCAAGATCAAGAAATTGACGACCAAAGCATTCGTACACAAATATGGAACGAAATGGTTGATGAAATTTTATTAAATCAAGCTGGGAAAAAATTTGGAATAACAGTAACAGACGAAGAAATAGCAGATATATTAATTGAAAATCCACCTGATTTTCTAAAACAATCTTTTACTGATACTGCTGGCAATTTTGATAAAAATTTATATTTAGAATTAATCACCAATCCAGAAAGATTGATTTATTATACAGGACAAAATCCTGATGAATTAGATCCTGAAGAAAAAAATAGACAAATAAATAATTTTAGAAATGAAATAGTAAATGTTACTGAATATCTTAAATTGCAAAAACTTAATGAAGCAATGGATAACACAATCAAAGCAGCATACGCTATTTCATCACCAAGTTATGTTGAAGAAAAATATATAAATAATAACAGTACTGCTGATATTAATTTCATATACTTAGGTATTGAATCTGTAAATGACAGCATTAATGTAACAGATAAAGAAATCGAAGAGTATTACAATGCTCATAAGGGAATGTACAAAACTAAAGAAAATCGTAGAGTAAAAACTTTAAGTTTTGATTTCTTACCTTCAAAGGATGACTCTAATAGAGTAAATAAACGTGTAGAAAAAGTTACTAATGAATTAAATGCTGCAACAACAGATTTAGAAAGAGACAGTATTTTTGCAATAAAAATGAATGAATATAGTGGAGTTGAAAACGATTGGAAATTAATTCAAGATGTTCCTCCACAAACAGCAGCAGTTTTAGCAGATATTCCAACAAACTCTGTATTTGGTCCTGTTCCTATGATGGATGGTGTACATTTTTATAGAGTTGATGGAAGACGCCAAGGTGAACAAGAAGTTGTAAAAGCAAGCCATATTTTAATAGGTTTTGGCAACAATAAAGATAGTGCAAAAGCAGAAGCAAATAAAGTATTATCATTAGCAAAAAAAGGCAATTTTGCAGAATTAGCATCTAAATATTCTGAAGATAAAGGATCAGCTGCACAAGGTGGTGATTTAGGATATTTTGGAAAAGGCAGAATGGTTCCTGAATTTGAAAAAGCTGCTTTTGGTGCTCCTGTTGGCGGAGTTGTAGGACCTATCGAATCTCAATTCGGTTATCATATAATAAAAGTAACAGATAAAAGATCAGAAGAAATAAAATACAGCGAAATTATGTTTGCACCAACAATTTCAGGAGCAACAAAAAATAAAATTAAACGCGATGCTTACGCTGCTATGAAACAAATAGAAGAAGGCGTAAATATAGATACTTTAGCTGCTAAATTAGGCGTTAGATGTGATGAATCTCACTCTATACAAAAATATCAACCTTTCCAAGGTTCTATGTCTTTATCAAACAAGATTTTTGAAGCAAAACTAAATGATGTATTAGCTCCTCAAGAAATTAGCAACAATTACGTTGTTGTTTGTCAAGTATCTAAAATAATAAAAGATGGAATTACTCCTCTTGAAGAAGTTAAAGAAAGTGTATCTTCAAAAATAGCAAAGATTAAGAAATTAGATATATTGAAAAAGAGAATGAATGAAGTATATAATTCTGTTAAGAATTTAAATACTTTACCATTGGATAGTGCAGCATCGCTACCATACGATGTAAAAGTATTCAATACACAAATAAATAATAATGGTGCAATCCAAGGTGCTCCAACAGATCACATTGCAACAAGTGCTATTTTCAACAATCTAAAGGTTGGAAAAATCAATGAACCTGTTCGTGGAAGCAATGGATACTTTATCGTTGAATTAAAAAATAAAACAATGGCAAGCATAAAAGATAAAAAAGATATGCAGGATGCTGA
This sequence comes from Bacteroidota bacterium, assembly GCA_017428585.1. Taxonomy (GTDB): domain Bacteria; phylum Bacteroidota; class Ignavibacteria; order Kapaibacteriales; family UBA2268; genus JAAYTD01. The sequence continues at coordinate 25,177 of JAFRQN010000311.1, forward strand.
TGTTGAACAATATTCAAGAAATTTATTCAATACTTGGTTTAGCAACTTTAAAGCTGAATCTAAAATCGTAGATAAACGAAGCAAGTATTATGGTGAATATTAATAAATTTAATTAAGAATATTAATTAGATTCATTATAAAACAAAAAACTCATCATTAGATGAGTTTTTTTGTTTTAAATAAATCCTTAATCTTTTATTCAATTAAATTTTTATTTTATAGAATCATATTTTTTTTGTAAATTGTATTTATTAAATATAGTTTATCAAAATTTTTTAAATAATTATAAAATTTTATGGAGCAAAACAATTCTACTATTAATGCCAAATTACCAGAAAATGCCCATAGAGAATTAAAAGAAGGCGAAATATACAACCCTGTAATGCCTGCAGAGTCAAAATTCGCTGAAATAACTCCTTGGTCAGTATGTATGGGATTATTGATGGCAATTATTTTCTCTGCAGCTGCTGCCTATTCTGGATTAAAAATAGGACAGGTATTTGAAGCTGCAATCCCAATTTCAATTATTGCAGTTGGTGCTTCTGCTGCACTAAAGAAAAAAAACGCATTAGCTCAAAATGTGATTATTCAATCAATAGGAGCAAGTTCTGGTGTTATTGTTGCTGGTGCAATATTTACAATACCTGCACTTTATATTTTACAAGCAAAATATCCAGAAATAGAAGCTAATTTTGTCCAAATATTCTTTTCATCTCTCTTTGGTGGATTCTTAGGAATATTATTTTTAATTCCATTCCGTAAATATTTTGTCAAAGATATGCACGGTAAATTCCCATTCCCTGAAGCCACTGCTACAACAGAAATACTTATCACAGGTGAGAAAGGTGGATCTCAAGCAAAGATTTTAATATTTAGCGGACTTTTTGGTGGAATATTTGAATTTTTAGTTTCTACATTACATTTATTCGCAGATACATTTTCAACCCGTGTAATTCCTATAGGTGCTGCTCTTGCTGATAAAGCAAAATTAGTATTTAAGATGAGCGTTTCTCCTTTAGTTTTTTCTTTTGGATATCTTATAGGATTAAAATATGCTACAATTATATGTGTAGGTTCTCTTTTATCATGGTTTGTTTTTGTACCGCTTATTAATGAAATAGGTGAAATATTTTTAACATTATCTGCTGGTACTGCAGCAAATCCTTTTGCAGCAATGTCTCCAGAAGAGATATTTAGAACATTTGTTCGTCCTATTGGAATTGGTGCAATTGCAATGGCAGGTATTATTGGTATAGTTAAATCTTCATCTGTTATTGGTTCTGCTTTTAAACTTGCTGTATCAGGATTAGGCAAAAAAGGTACTAAAGAACTTAAACAAGAAGAACCAAGAACTAATAGAGATTTAAAAATGACAACAATCTTGTTATTATCATTTTTAACTATTGTTGCTATTTTCATTTTCTTATTAGTTGGTGTAAATATCACTCCATTCCAAGCAATTATTGCCTTGATAACTCTTGTTGTAATTTCATTCTTATTTACAACAGTAGCAGCAAATGCAATAGCAATTGTTGGTTCTAACCCAGTTTCTGGCATGACATTAATGACATTAATTTTATCATCATTTATTCTTGTAGCAGCAGGATTAACTGGTCCTTTAGGAATGATGAGTGCATTAATTATTGGCGGTATTGTTTGTACAGCATTATCAATGGCTGGCGGCTTTATTACAGATTTAAAAGTAGGATATTGGTTAGGAACTACTCCTATTAAACAAGAAAAATGGAAATTCCTTGGAACATTATTATCTGCAGCAACAGTTGGTATTGTTATCTACATATTAGGTGAAGCATACGGTTACGTTCTTACACCAGAAACTCCAAATCCATTAGTAGCTCCTCAAGCTAATGCAATGGCAGCTGTAATAGAACCTTTAATGCTTCCAGGTGCAAAAGTTTTCTGGATACTTTATATTGTTGGTGCTTTGCTTTCATTATTATTAATGTGGATAGGCATACCACCTCTACCATTTGCACTTGGAATGTTTATTCCTCTTGAATTAAATACTCCTCTTATTGTTGGTGGTATTTTAAACTATTTTATGAGCAAAGAAACAAAGAAACAAAGCAAGAAATTGGCAGAAGCAAGAACCGCACGTGGAACATTAATAGCATCAGGTATGATAGCAGGTGCTGCAATATTTGGTGTAATTGGTGCTTTATTATTATTCTTTAATATTAATTTAGATACACATCTATTTGCAAACAATCAAGTTGCAGGCGAAGCAGTTGCAATAGTTGCATTTATTATACTAATTGCATACTTTGTATGGGATGCTCGTCGTGCTAAAGAAGAATAATAAAAAGATTTAATTTATAACAATAAAAAACGAGATAATTATATTATCTCGTTTTTTATTTGTTTATTGTACGAATTCCCGCATAGTTGCTGGCAAAAACACCTTGCTTAAATGATTGTTTAACAACTCCTAACGATGATGAAGCATGTATCATCATATCATCACCAACATAAAGTCCTACATGATATATTTTATCATTTTTCTTAAAGAATACAAGATCACCAACACGAGGATTATTTGTAGGGAAAGAATTTAAATATTGTTCATACGATGTACGAGGAATAAATTGACCAAGTTCAACATATACAGATTTAACAAAACCGCTGCAATCTACACCATCTCTTGTATCACCACCATATTTATACTTTACACCAATCCAACTCTCTGCTATTTTTTTTATATAATTATCAGCATCTGAATATGTACCTGAACCCGATGGCAGTTTATCTTTTTTTAATTTTACTTGACTTTTATTTTTTTTAGTTTTGACTTGCTTTTCTGTTTTAGTTGTATCAACTGAATAATAAGAATAATATTTATAATTTAAATCACGTTTTGAAGTAAAACGGATAGATGGTTCACATGCGATCAAAAATATTATTAATAAAAATAATGTATTCTTAACAAATTTATTATTCATCAATAGAAACTATATTAATTACACAAATATACTATATGTATAATCTATCAAAAAATATACCAAATAACATATATTACATTGATGAATAAGCATCTATATCGATTTTAATAGTTACATCTTTGCTGGAATCAGTTTTATAATATCTTTCCAATGTATTATTTATTGTATTATGCAAAATTCTTCCTCCGATATCTATAGCCTTTATATCTTTGATAATAATTTGCCATCGATATTTATTGTTTAATTTTGTCAATGCTGCAGGCTGAGGAGGATAAACAATTAATGCTTTGTGTCTATCTATCAAGGAATAGAATATATTAGCACTATTTTTTAGTTTTAGTTCATTGTCTGATACAAACTCTATTATACAAAAACGTACAAAAGGAGGAAATAAAGCATCCTGACGTTTTTGTAATTCTAACTTATAAAAATTATTAAAATCTGACTTTGCTGCATTAATTATTGCATAATTATCTAAATTATATGTTTGTATTACAACTTCTCCTAATAAATCTTGACCACGCCCAGCACGACCTGAAACTTGAGAAATTAATTGAAAAGTTCGTTCAGCAGCTCGAAAATCTGGAATATTTAATTGTACATCTGCATCAATTACACCTACTAATGAAACTCTATCAAAATCCAATCCCTTTGCCACCATTTGTGTTCCTAATAAAATATCAGTTTTCCCCTGTGCAAATGATTCCAAAATTTTTCTATAATTATCTTTTTTTTGAGTGGTATCTAAATCCAGACGATCTATTTTAGCCTCAAAACCACTTTCTAATAATATATTATTTAATGCGTCTTCAATTCTTTGTGTTCCTGAACCAAACTTTTCCAGACCTTCATGGCCGCAAGAATCACAAAATTTTGGAACAGGTTGTGAGTATCCACAATAATGACATTTCAATTCATTAGTAACCTGATGATATGTAAGAGAAGTCGAACAATTCTTACATTGCGGAACAAAACCACAGTCTTCACATTCTAAGAAACTTGCATAACCTCGTCTATTTTGAAATAAAATAATTCCTTCGTGTTTCGATACTTTTTCCTTTATTTTATCAATAAGAATAGTAGAAAATCCATTAAAATATTGGCCTGACCTTTTCGCAGATCCAATATCAACAATCTCTACCTTAGGCAAAACAGCTTTATCAACACGATTTTTTATTTCTAATAATTTAATTTTATTTAAATGTGTATTATAATAACTTTCTAAAGAAGGAGTAGCAGACCCTAAAACAATTGTTGCATGTTCCAGCATTGCTCTATATATCGCAGCATCCCTGCCATGATAATACGGCAATTGAGAATCCTGCTTATAAGACGTTTCATGTTCTTCATCAACAATGATTAATCCTAAATTATCTAATGGAGTAAACAATGCTGATCTTGCACCAATAACAATTTTTGTCTTTCTATTTAAAACAGCACGCCAAGAATCATATCTTTCAGCATCTGACATTTTACTATGAAAAACAGATATTATATTAGGGAAAATTATATTAAAACGATCTATTAATTGTGGAGTTAATGATATCTCTGGAACCAACAATAAAACTGTTTTATTTAATTCTAAAGCTTTTTTTATTGCATGAATATAAACTAAAGTTTTTCCACTGCCTGTTATTCCATGTAGTAGAAATGGAGCATATTCATTTTTAGCAATATTTTCATTTATAATATTAACACAATTTAACTGCTCATCTGTAAGCGGCAGTTTGCTTTCATCCTTAAAAGCTAAACTTGTAGTTTGGTTGAAAACAGCACTTCGATTTATCTCTTCTTCACTTACAGTTACAAAACCTTTTTTTTCTAAACTATTGATAGCAGATACACTTTTAAATAACTTTGATAATTCAGCTGTAGGAACAGGATTGTTTTGATAGTTATCAAACAAATATGCTAATAATTGTGATTGCTTTTGCGTTGATTTACGAAGATTTAATAAATTGATAGTTTCTGTTAATAATTCTTTATTACTAAGAAGTTTTTCAGCGATTTTAACAACTTTTTGTTTTTTTTCTTTAATCTTTACTTTATGCTCTATTTCAAATTTTATTAAATCATGATTTAATAAAAAAGTTATGTCAGATCTTATATTTTTTATATTACAATATTCTTGAATTTGTTCTATCGTAACAGATTCTTTTGCAGTTAATAATAACTGCATTATTTTTATTTGATGTGAATTTAATATTATTTTTTTTAAAGTCGTTATATCAGTATTAAAAATAAATTTAAATACAGATTTAGGCAGGATATTATTTGGAATCGCTGCTTTTATAGTCTCTCCTATTGGCGAAAAGTAATAACTTGATATCCAAATTAAAAATTTTAGCATATTTTCAGAAAATATAGGCTTAATATCCAATATTTCTGAAACAGATTTAATTTCCGAGACATTCAGTTCTTTATTTAAATCTTCTAAATTGTTAGATTGATCTATTACAACACCCGTAAGTTCTCTTAATTTACCTTTCCCAAATGGTACATTAACTCTACAACCTTTATAATTTTCATTATTCCCAACATAAGAATATATAAAAGTTTTATGCAATGGAACAGGCAATGCAATTCTTAAATAAATTAAATCCATGCTTTATTATATTATTTTAACAATTTAGACAATGAAAAATTATCTATTGCATCTTTTGCAGCATGCTGAGCAGCAATTTTTTTTGATGAACCTTTTCCAGAACCAAGAAAAATATTATTTATATATACTCCTATTTGAAAAACTTTATCATGATCTGCACCAGTTTCATCTAACAACTGATAAATAGGCGTATCAAAATTATAGGAAAGTAATAATTCTTGCAGCTGCTTTTTGTAATTCTCATCTGTTTGTACTGCCTCAGAGAAAACATTTATTATATTGCAATAAATAAAATTAGCAGCCTTGTCAAGTCCAGAGTCAATATATATAGCAGCTATAACAGCTTCTACAACATTAGCTAATATAGAATCAGTTTTTTTACTTAATAATTCTTTTTTTGCTCCATAACTCAGTATCATAAATTTTTTTATTTCAAGATTTTCAGCTACTCTTACTAATGTTTCTCTTTTTACTAATCTGGAACGTATTTCTGTTAATTCGCCCTCTGGCTTATTCTTATATTTAGTAAATAAAAAATCTGATATTATAAATTCTAATACTGCATCACCTAAATACTCTAATCTTTCATTCGAAATAACATCTTTTTTTATACCAGCAAAAGAACTATGCAAAAAAGCCTGCTCAAATATTTCAATATTATTAATTCTAATGTTTAAAATAGTTTCTAATTCTTTTTTTACTTCATCATTAAAGATGTTATTTCCCTTAAAAATTTCTTTTATATTATCCTGATAATTTTGTCTAAATAAAAAACCTATATATTCCATATTCTATTTTTTTTCAATTGAGTCTTTTATTTCTTTTATAGGAGATTCTATTTCTGATCCAATATCATTTATTTGCTGCTTTAATTCAAACTGAGCATCCTTAACTTTTCGCATTCCCTTCCCTAACATTTTCATAAGCTCTGGCACTTTTTTAGGACCAAACAGCACTATTATAGCAAGAATTATTACAACTAATTCACCACCGCCTATATCAAACATAATCTTCCTTTATATATTATTTTTATTTGTCCATTGATATTTTATAACAATAAACAGCAATGCAATAATAGTTGATACCATAAAAGCAAGGACAACCATTAAAGTTTTATGAGGTGCAGTAGGAATTTCAGGTAAATTTGGAAAATCTAACAATTCAACTTGTGAAATATCTCTGCTTGCTTGTAACGCATCTTGATGACTTTGTGTTTCTAAATAAAGCAATACTTGTTCATATATTTTTTTATCTCTATATAAAGCCGTATACTCCCGCATTAATTCTGGAATATCAGAGAAAGGAATAGAAAAATTATCATTTTTAAACATTCCACCTGACTGAGCTTTATCATACTGCTTTTTCAAAAAATCAACTTTTGACTGTAATTGTTTTACTATTACAGATGATGGTGAATATTCTTCTAACGCTGCTTTTAATTCTCCTTCAGCAAGCATTAATTCAGAACCCAAAGTAACCTGTTGAGTTAAAAGAGATTTAGTTTGTTCTTCAATTTCTAATACTTTATTTTCTGATTGAAATTTTCTTAATTTTATCTCTATAGAATCCAATTTAGTTCTATATTCACTGGTAGCTTTCTCTGAATATTCTAAAGATACTTTTGCAGCAACAATTGAACGAACTTTAACTATAGAATCTAAAGCAGCAATAGCAGAATTAGCCATATCTTGAGACAATTTAGAATATTTTAATTTTTCATTGCCAAAAGTAAAAAAAGGCGATTTTACAACAGCAGCTAAATAAATTACACCACTTTTATCTATTGTAACATCTATCGATTTTTGTACTAACAATATTAGCTTTTCATGCTTTAATTTAGAATACTGCTTCCTTTTTTTCAACTTACACTTATCTATTATGTATTCAGCAACACCTCTGCTATTTATAATCTCTGCATAAACTTGACCTTGATTGGTTTGCGGAACCATACCTATAGATAAAGCACCACCACCGCCTGAAAAGTTTTTTAGAAAAGAAGACAGTCCATTTCCACTCTCTGCTTGTCTAGGTGGAAATAGAGAAGCTTGTGATGTATACTCAACTGGCATAATAAAACTATAGACTGCAACTATACCAGTAAAGATACAAACAAAACAAATAATAAAACGTAATTTTTGTTTATATAATCCTAATATCTTTTTTAAGGATAGTTCTTCCATATTTTTCTAAATTTTGTTATTTAACCGTTGCAATAATAACTGCTATCATTGAAACTATAGGAGATAAAACTGTTAATATAGTAGTAACTACCTGCATAAAGTCTATTTCCGTTTTTGGTGGAACAGATATATTATCTCCAGGTTCTAATTTATATTTTTTTGTTTTTGAAGCTAAAAATTGTTCACCACCTCGTCTTTTATTAACAGTTGTCTCGCTTTCATCGGCACGATAAGCAAATCCTCCAGCAGCATTGATGTAATCCATATATGTAAAATCGCTGCGGTATTTTACAAAACCTGGATTTACTACCTTACCCTGAACATTAATAAACCCTGTTTTTATAGGAACAATAATTGAATCTTGTGAAATCAACGTAATGTTATCATCAGAATGTTCATCAGCAACTATTTTTTCAAAATCAATAGACATTCCACCCTTTTTTTCTCTTACTCTGGATTGGAAATATCTAAATTCACTTTTACTCATTTCTGAAGGAATGGTACGATATAAACGTTCCATCTCTAAATCTTTTTTCTGCAGTTCTTCCTGCCTAATAAACTCTATATTAGTAATATCTGCATCCTTAGTAAATCCACCAGCTCGACGGATTAAATCACTAACTCTATCTACATCTTTTTCTATAGAATATCTACCAGGATATTTTACTTCACCTAATATAACAGCATAGTGTATTTTTTGCCAATCTGCTTTCGTACGTACATAAACTCTATCCCCAGAATTTAACAAGAAATCATCATCATAAGACTCAGAAGATGTCATTATATTTTTCCATTTTGTTAAATTCAATAATTGTGTATTAAGACCAGTTGGCGTCCATTGTACATATTCTACAGAATCTAATAATGCAGATTCAAAGAAACCTAATCCAAATCTAATCAAGGTTGATAAAGAATCACCATTAACAAATTCAACTTCACATGGTGCAGGAACATCTCCTTGAATTGATATTATTTGTCTTTCTGAAGCAAGAGGAACAACAATATGATCTCCACCTTCAACATACGGATTTGAATTAATATCACCTAATAAATAAAACTTCAATAAATCAACCTTACACCTTTCATCTGTTTTATTGCGTATTAAAGTTATATTTCTAACAGATGCAGAATCTTTCAATCCACCAATACGTTCTATAATTTCAGAAACTCTATCTGTTGCAGTAGCAGGAACTACTGCTGACTTTACAGCTGGACCAGAAATATTAACTTTAAATTTGCGAATATCACTTAGAGCAACATTAAAGCTTTTATATACTCGTGATACTCTCTCTTTTATTATATCGTATGCTTCTGATAATGTTTTGCCTGATATATATACTCCGCCTATTCCGTCTATCAATAAATGTCCATCTGGAGATACTCTTATTTTTAGCTTGCCTGTTCGTTCTTTTGTAAGAACAGAACTTTCAAAAACAATTGTAAATTCATCTCCAGCTCCAACAATATATTTATTAGGATCTATTTCTTTATCGATTATTCCATAGCTATCAGTTGCCAATTGTTGAGATATTTCCTTTGAAACAGTATCATAATCTTTCTTATCAATACCTGTTATTGATTTGTAATTAATATGCGCATCCAAATAATTAGTTGTTATAACACTTAAAACAAAAACAACTAATAATATGTATTTGATTCTTTTTATTCTTTCCATATTTACAAAAATACAAAAAAATTATATATATTAATTATTCAAAAATAAAAATATATTTATGATTGTTTTCTTTTTTTTTAGTATTTTGCATAATATAATAATTATAAATAAATAATATTTTAATTTTGCTATTTATCTATTTATTAATATAAAATATCAAATTAAACTATGGGTCAAACAATTGTTCAAAAAATATTAGCACGTGCAGCTAATAAAACAAGTGTAGCGGTTGGAGAAGTAGTAGAACCAAAGATTGATATAGCAATGTCTCATGAAAATGGAGCATTAGTATTAAATCAATTTCTTGAAATTTATAAAGGCATAGGAGCAACTCCAAAAGTTTGGGATAATTCCCGTATTGCTATTATATTCGACCATCGTGTTCCTGCTGAAAGTAAAAAGACAGCAACAAATCAAAAGAAATTACGTGAATTTGTAAAAGAACAAGGTATCACAAAATTTCATGATATCCGAGGAGATGAAGGTGGAATATGTCATCAAATCTTAGTAGAGAATGGATATGTTTTGCCTGGTTCTGTTGTTGTTGGTACAGATAGTCATACTACAACACACGGTGCTATGGGTGCTTTTGCGTTTGGAATTGGAGCTACAGAAATGGCTGCTGTTTGGTCATTAGGTGTTGCTTTAAATATAGAAGTCCCACCAACTATTAAAGTTGTTGTAAATGGCAAATTGCCAAAATGTATTACTTCAAAAGACCTAATTTTATATTTAATTGGTAAAATTTCTGCACAAGGTGCAAACTTTAAGGTTTTAGAATTCCATGGTGATACAATAAAAAATATGCCTATATCAGAAAGATTAACTCTTTCTAATATGAGTGTAGAAGCAGGTGCTACAAGTGGAATTATTCCAGCAGATGAAATGACAGAAAAATATTTAAGAGAAACTGCAAATTATACAGGTAAATTCGAACCTGTTTTAGCAGATGATGATGCAGAATATGATCAAATTATCGAAATCAATGCTGAAGAATTAGTACCTCAAATTGCTTGTCCTCATACTGTAGACAATGTTAAACCTGTTACTGATTTATTAGGATTGCATATAGATCAAGTTGTTATCGGTTCTTGTACAAACGGTCGTTTAAACGATTTAGAAATAGTTGCTAATATGCTTAAAGGCAAAAAAGTAGCAAGAGGAACAAGACTTCTTGTTTTCCCTGCATCTTATAAAATCTTAAAAGAAGCTATTAAACGAAATTATGTATTGGATTTAATTGAAGCTGGTGCAGTAGTTATGAATCCAGGTTGTGGTCCATGTCTTGGTATACATCAAGGAGCTTTAGGAGACAATGAACGAGCATTAGCAACTACAAACCGTAATTTTAAAGGCAGAATGGGAAATCCTAATTCTGAAGTTTATTTGTGTTCACCTGCAGTTGCAGCAGCATCTGCATTAAATGGATTTATCACTGATCCAAGGAGAGAAAATTAATATGGCAACTGTTATTTATAAACTCGGCGATGATATTTCAACTGATATAATCTATCCTGGTAGATATATGGCAACTGTTTTGCCTACAGAAACTCCTGCTTTCGCTTTTGATGATATCAAAGAACTAAATGAAATGCTCAAAAACAATAATAATGATCAACAACGAGTTATTGTTTGTGGAAATAATTTTGGTTGTGGTTCTTCAAGAGAACAAGCAGCTTCTACATTAAAAGGACATAATTTAATTATGGTAGCAAGAAACTTTGCAAGAATATTTTTGCAAAATAGTATTAATCTTGGCTTACAAACTGTTATATGCCCAACAATAGAAGCAAATGTAGGTGATGAATTAGAAATTCAAGATGGAAAAGTATTAAATAAGACAACAGGAAAATCCTTTGATACAATTCCACTTCCTCCTGCACGCCAAGCTATTGTTAATGCAGGCGGATTAATTCCATATACTCAAAAAAGATTAAAAGAAAAA
>JAFRQN010000312.1 GCA_017428585.1 Bacteroidota bacterium
CCTGTTTTGCCAATTCTTCAAGTTCTTCAAAACTTTTTCGCGTATCCTTGTCTATAGTTTTTTTTACCATAAACTTGACTATCTTATCTTCAAAGTTTTTCATGTTTTAGAGTCTTCCTGCTGCACTTAATGTTATTCCATTACTTACTAAATATGAATTATCAGGACTTGCTATTTGAACTCTGATTCCAAATTCTGCTTTCATTTTGTTTTCAAAGTTTCCTACAAGCATATTTCCGTTCACAGTAAATTCACCTTTTGATTTTAATCCTTTAATGCGAATAGAAGCTAATGTTGCTTCATCAGAGGCAAAGCTGCTTCCTGAATACACACGTAAAGTGCATCCATAAGCACGTTTAATATTATTTTTTAAGGTTTTTACTTTTGTTCTACCATTTATATTAATATCTGGCATAAAATTTTTCTCCTATTATAATATATTGTTAAAAAGAATATAGTTTTTACTTTGTTACATGCGACTTCCTTCGCCTAAAGTAACATTATTTGGTAATAATTTCGAATTATGTCGATCTGCAACTTGAACTGTTAATCCAAAATGTGCTTTGAATTTATATTCAACATCGCCAATCTTTTCGGTTGCTTTAATTTTAAGTTCTCCTGCGTTTTTATTAACTTTTTCTGTAACTCTTCTATTCAGGGCATTTATTGTCATTCTTCCGTCAGCGAGCTGTTTCCCTTTATATACTCTTAAAGCACATCCAAATGTTCTTAAAAATTTATTAGATAATTCAGCTATTGTCATAGACCCTACTACAGAAAAAGAGTCTTTAGTCATAGCGTCTTTTATAGAATTTATTAATTTCATAACTATTATAGTCTCCCTGCAGCACTTAATGTTATTCCATTATCTACTAAAAACCTATTATTAGGACTTGCTATTTGAACCTTGATTCCAAATTCTTCTTTCATTTTGTTCTCAAAGTTTCCTACAAGCATATTTCCATTTACAGTAAATTCTCCTTTTGACTTTAACCCTTTAATGCGAATAGAAGCTAATGTTGCATCATCAGAAGCGAATACATTACTATTCCCTGAATATACACGTAACGTACATCCATAAGCACGTTTAATATTGTTTTTTAAGGTTTTTACCTTAACTCCACCAGTAACCTTAATATCTGGCATAATTTATCTCCTATAAAAATTAGAAAAAAATATTATTATATTATTTTATTTGTTTTAAGTAAAATTAATGTTCTATCAATTTTAAAATAAGAAAATTGTAAACTATGTATTTGCTTTTATTTCACGAACGTATTTTGAAATTTTCTAAGTTTCAAGTGTTCAAATAATTCTCAATGATTTTGTATTTCAACTAATCAGCTTTCAATATATATTTTAATTTCAATAGAGTATATTCAAAAAATATTGTTATTATTTATTTTTCTTTACTAAAGATAATAATATTGAAATAACTATAATACCTGCTATTACAATTAATGATGTTAAAGAAGAAATAGAGTAAAAATCTTCAATTAACATTTTTATTCCAATAAAAATTAGAATTACTGCAATACCTTGTTTTAAGCTGCTGAAATAATTTATTATATTTGATAACAAGAAGAACATACTTCTTAATCCCAATATAGCAAATATGTTAGATGTATAAAGTATGATTGGATCTTTTGATATTGCAAATATTGCAGGAATTGAATCTACAGCAAATACAACATCAGAAAGCTCTATTGTTACCATTGCTAATAATAAAGGAGTTATATATTTTACTCCATTGATATTCTCTATAAAATGTCCAGAATCACAATTATCTGTGACAGTAAATAATCTTTTTATTGATCTTATAACAATATTATTTCCAAAATCTTTTTCTTTATTATCTTCTGGCTTAAAAGATTTGATTCCTGCAGTAATTAATATTATAGCGAATATTGTCAGTAAGATATTAAATCGAACCGGCATTCCAAATATTACAACCTCAGGCAGATATGTTAATTCTATCAACCATAATCCAGAAAAAATAAATATTGCTCTAAATACTATAGCTCCTAAAATACCCCAAAATAATACTTTATGCTTATGTATATCTTCTATTTTGTAGAAACCAAAAATTAGAACAAATACAAATATATTATCTAATGATAATGATTTTTCGATTAAGTATGCAGATAAAAACTCTAATGCTTTTTCGCTGCTGTATTCAAAGTTAATAAATACACTGAAGAGTAAAGAAACTGTAATCCAAACTATAGTCCATATACCAGCTTCTTTTGTTGAAACAACATGTTCTTTTTTGTTAAATAATCCTAAATCTAACATTAACATAATTATTATTACAACAGCAAAAATTATCAAAAGCAATGTTTCGTTCATTATTATTAATTTTCTTTATTTCCTAATAAATGTCTACTCTAACAGTAATTCTCGAATTTTCGACATCCTTCGATTTATCTATTTTGGTTAAGATTATTCTTATATAATTTTAAAATAAAAAAAGTGTGAATTCTTTATTTATTCACACTTGAAGTCTTAGAATACAAAAGGTTCAAATAAGGTAAAGTATACACAGGTATGTGCACATTTGTCTTTATTTCTTGAACGTATTTTTTTGAAATTTCCTAAGTTTCAAGTGTTCGAAATAAGCTAAATGCTTTAATAATTTATTTATATATTTTTATGTTGTATATTTTAAGGTTTACTTAAAAACCATTTTTTATTTATCAACTATTATATTTTCAAAAATTTAAAATAAAAAAAGCGTGAACTTATATTTTATTCACACTTGCGGTCTTAGGATACCTAACGTTCAAATAAAGTAAAGCTCACGCATATCTATCCGTGAGCATTTGCTTTACTTCATGAACGTGTTTTTGAAATTTCCTAAGTTTCAAGTGTTCGAAATAATGCTAAATGCTTTTGTTTTTTAATTTGAGTTTATATTTATATATATTTTTATAATTGATACAATTATAATTTTAAATATAATAAAAAAATAACATATAAAAAAGAAATTATAATTATTTTTTTTAGTTTTTAATAAATAAACTGCTATTCAATATAGTACTTTCTTTTCTCAATAACATTCTGTATTTTAGGATCTATATTTGAAAAGAAGTTATATCCAGTTGAGCGTTCTATTTTTCTTGCTGTAGTAATATATTTTTGCCAGTCATCATCTCTGATACCGTTAATATTAGGCTGCATAACAGCTATAATTTGTGCTGATGTATCAATATTATTAATATCATTGTCTTTATCTAAAATTAAAATCACTTTCCAGCAGCTGTCAGGTATTGCAATTTTATTATTTATTTTATCTGGCTTTTTAGAATATTTACCGCCTGCAATAATGAACAGCTGTTTATTATTTGAAAAACAAAGTTTTTTGCAGTATTTCTCTAATTTCAACCAAATACCACGATTCAAATCTGGCGTTTGAGGTATAATATTTGATAAAATAAATGTAGATTTATTGTCTTCAATAGTTTTACTTCGTTCTTTAGATCGTACTATATGTCCACGATCATAACCAGAATTTGTATAATCTGAATGAGTAACTGTTGTAAAACTAATTGGCAGTGTAGTATCAGAAATGAATTTGCCTTTATATCTTTTCACTTTTCCGTATGAATCATTTGAAACATACCAAGACGCCCAATTAGCAGAATTTAGCATGCTGTTATAGGAAAGAGTATATTGTTCTCGATTGATTATGAATTCATTCTTTGCTTTTAATTTAGTTTTAGCTTTAGGAATTCCTAATGCTGTATTCTTTTCTCCTTGTGCATTCAAAGCAAATGAATATAGAACAATTAAACCAACAATTACTATTTTCTTGTATATACTCATATATTAACCTATCAAATTAGATTATATATATTAAGACTTTATTAATAATAATTGGTTTAATTATAAGAATTTAATTATAAGGTACTAATACTTGTTATTTGCGATTTTATATTAATCTTTTGCTTCTTTTATAGAAATATCTAATAAGTGATGAATATTATATAATATTTATAAATTGTGTTAATAATTTCAACAAAATTTAAAAAGTTACTATTTCAGAATTTGCCACTCTCCCTTTAACTTTGAATGTTCTTGGTTAATGTACCCTAATTCTTGTAATTTTTTTACGGCTCTTTGGATTGTTCGATCACTTACTCCAAAATTATTTGCCAGCCACGAAGTTTTAACTTTTTTATTTAATTTTATAGCTTCATATACATTCTTAACTATAATAGTTGGAAAATTAAAATCAGCTAAGTATGTCTGTTTTTGTGTCGGGTTTTTATCAGAAATCGACAATTTTGTCGTTCCCTGATTATTTTCCGACAACTGTGTCGACGTATGCAATTGATTATAATCATTCTTTGTTACGAATCCTTGGGCTATAGCATCATCTATAGCATGTTCTCCACGATGTGATTTATTAACTGTTACTATGACTGTAGTTTTACAGCTGAAATTATAAATAGCCTTTCCATTTTCATTTGCAAGCAAATCTTTTTGTAGTTTTAACACACCACGACTATGACGATTTACAAAGCCTAATACTTTCATTGCCTCTGCTACAACAATATTTCTATAATCGTTTACTTGAGGAAAGTTTTCCTCCGTTGCACGACCAAATAAACCACCATGATTCATAATTTCAATGCGGTCGTCATATTGATAAAACTGAATTGGACCATTGCTTGTGTAATCACGATGGCAAATTGCATTCATCAGCAACTCGCGTGTTGCCCAATATGGATAATCAACAAAATGTTCTTCTCGTATTGAGCTAACAGGAATAGGACGTCGATTAGCAATAGTTGTTTCAATAAAAGTATCAAGTTCTGATAACGTAGTACATAGATTAGCTTTGAACTCATGTTCCATCATAATATCTCCTGTTCGATCTTTTCCTGCAAATCGAACATATTGAATATATGCACCAGGAATAAAACGGCGTAGATTCTTAGCAAAAAACAAAATTCCTGCATTTGTTGGACAGTCATAACGAGTATCAAAGAATCCAAATGATGCTAATTGTATCTTTATATTTCTTTCTTCTTTTCTGTCTTCCTCAATTTCATCATCGGTCATAGCTTTAGGCATATAATAATGTATAAACTTCTGTAAGTCTAAATCATCTATTGTTGTATTGAGGCATGGTGCCGAGTCAAATGTTGTAACATTAGTCCGACGTTTTTCCATTAATATATGTTCATCGTTTTCATTTGCAATACCTCTGCGTGGTCCTATTCTAATCCATATTTGCCCCTTATATCTAACAGGAGGGAATATAGATGGTTCTACTCTTACTGCTACAATACTTCCTTCTTCCAGTACAATTTTCTCAACTGTCATAGAAGGTTGTGGCTGGATATTACCATCAGTTCGAATTGCTGCTAAATTTTTGAGCAATTCATCTGTTATATTAAGACCTTGAACTTTGCCATTATCTTTGATGCCCAATAAGAGATAGCCAGCCTGTCTATGGTCAGGTAAATCATTGGCAAATGCACAAATAGCTTGTCCAAACTTATCTGTATTTGTAGTTGAAATTGTTCGTTCAACTCGATCACTTTCTAAATCATATAACAATGTTTTTATTTCGTCTAAATTCATATTTCTTTTACAAAGTAGTTTATAATATAGAATTTTAGAAATTTAACATGGCTTGTATGTAAAATTTTTCTAATACATATACAATAAAATTCAGTATTGTTCATTCTAATGAAATATTTTAAATTATACAACAATGATGATACTTATTCTATAACTAACCAATATTATTTATCATGTTTACTCTTAATCTCTTTTAAACTTATATTCTTTATAATTTCTTTAATAATTTTTCTAATGCATTTGGATTTAATATAGTATTAGATATAAATTTCCCTTTATAAAAATTAGCCCAGTTATTGAAAACACAAGGAGAATTTTTTGCTTTTTCTAAAGAATCTATTTTGATAAAGTTCAATTTTATATTGTTTTCTTTTGCATAATCAGATAACTCTTTAACTTCATGTTCAACGTATGGACATTCATTGCTGTAGTAAATAGTAAAATCTTGATTGTCTATTTTCATAGCTCTTGCTGTTTCATTAAATTTAGGTGTTTCATCATTCTTAAACTTTAGTGCCAGTAATTCATAATCTTCGATAGCATCAACTACTTCAAATCCAAAATGCTCAAAAAATTTCTTTTCACCCAAGAATGGCTTCTTCTTTTTAGAAACTAAAGTGCATATTCCACTTCTGCCTTTTCCTTTAGCATCATTTATTGCATACTCTAATAATTCTTTCCCTATTCCCTTTTCTTTAAAACTTCCTGCTACCCATAAACAATAAATATATTCATAGTTTTTCCCATTAATAGGCGTCCATGCAGTTTCTATTGGTTCATATTCAATAAATATTTTGCCTCTTGCATTAAGTTTTCTAAAAACATGTCCATCTTTTAATTTGTTTTTAATCCATTCTTTTTTGCAAACAACACCATCTTGATGTTTAGGATCGCCTATTGCACAACAAATATGTTCTTTATCAATATTTTCTAAATTTAAATTAATGTATTCATTCATAATATTTACTTATATTAAATAATATTTTTATAAAAAGTTTAATTATATATTTGCAATATAAAAAAAAACTCCTATATTTCATACAAATATAGGAGTTTTTTCTTAAGAATTTATTTAAGAAATATTCTTTTTCTTTTTATTGCTTAGCGAAGCAAAGATTAATCCAAATAAAGAAATGATTAAGGTAATTAAAGTAATTAATCTTCCATTTGAGTATGCAGTTGAACTATACTGCATTTCAATCGAATGCTGACCTGCAGGTACTTTAATTGCACGGAAATTATAATCAGCACGATAGATCTCTGTTTCTATACCGTCAATTTTTGCTTTCCAAGCAGGATAAAATACCTCGCTTAACACTAAAATACCGCCTGTATTTGAGTGAGTTGTTAATTGTATATTGTTATTGCTATATTTGACAAAGTCAATTTTATAATTATTATCAAAATTAAAAGTAGGCGTATAATTTATATCTTTTTCAAGCAATACAATTTCTTTATAATCTATATTTTTATTTAACATATAGTTTTCGATATTATTGCTGTCAACAATTTCAAAATTGCTTACCATCCATGCACGAGGAAGGAAATCATTTTCTGCTGCTCTATCTCTAAAATATACTTGTTTATGGGTAGTGTCAACCGTTACTTCATATTTAGTATTCCATAATTTATTTCTTTCTTCACGAGTTTTTAATGGTAGTTCGTAACGATTAAGTACTAAAGGATTATATCCCTCAACGAGCATTATGTTAGAAGTCATGCCTATATTTCTTTGCATTGCTATTATGCCGTAATCTTTATTTCTCATGCTTACTCTAAACAAATTATTTTTGTTAGGAGTAAAGAACTTCTTTTGTTGTTCATTTATAGCATATCGTTTAGAACCATCTTCAGAAGCAAGATTAAAATCATGTCCTGCAATATAAAGGTCAAGGAAGGTTATAATTATTAAACCAATTCCAGTAATATAAGATAAAGTTTTATTATCCTGTTTATTATATTTAATAAATATAACAGCACCAATAATTAATATCAATATTAATGCAGTTGTTGCAAAATCAGAAACAACAGATGTATTTCCCTGCATATTGCTTGAAATAAATGTACCGCTTAAAACTAAAAGTACAGCTATTAAAACAATTCCAAGTACACCTAAAATCTTTATTAATTCTTTTTTCGTTTTTTCAACAGAAGTTAATCTATCAAATCCAAAACCAGCCATCACAGCGAATGAAATCGTTACAAAAAACATCATTCGAGAAGGAAATCTAAAGTTTTCGAAAAGTGGAAGTTCATGGAATAGTCCAAAGATAAATCCATTGCTTCCTAAAGCAAAAATAAATCCAAATATTGATGTAATTATAAATAATAATTTATGTTTATTGGACGAAATAGGTATGCTTAAAAATCCATATAATCCAAGTATAATAGCTGCTAAGCCAAAATAAAAACCAGTTTCCCAATAGTAATAATATGGTGCCGTAATAGATTTTCCATTCGCATCGCATGTAGGAAGTTGAAATTGTAATTCTGATCTTTTGCCACCAGCTTCGTATCCAAACATTTTAGGTACTAATGCAGTAAAAATTTGTTTAACATCCAAAGATCCTTCAGATGCTTTTTCGTATGTCATTTCAGTTCTTAATGAATATTTTGATAATTCATTTGTATGTTGATATTGAATTTGAAATATTCCAACAGCAATAATAAACACTAATAAACCATAAATCAATGATTTAGCAATTCTACCTATAGAATTTGAGCTGTTCTCATCATTGTTTCCTTTTATGTTTACTATGAAATGATATAAAGCAAATATTGCTAAAAATAATCCTTCATACAATAAAATTTGAGGATGACCAGAAAGAATAGACATGCCAAATATTAAACCACCAAGTATACCTGCCTGTAAATTCACTTTGACAACAGCTTTATATAAAAACATTATAACAAGCGGGAACCAAGCTAAATGTGCTAATAACATTGGATGAATAACCTGCAATACCAAGTTGAATGAAAAAGCATAGGATATAGCTGATATAATACTGCCTATATCTGATACTTTAAAACTTCGCATTAAAGCGTATGTAGAACATAATGCAATGAAAAAATGTAAAATTGTAATTAATTGAATGATTGATAAAGGAAGATCATGATTGCTTGTAACAAATAAATCAAATATCCTGTTCAAAGGATAAAAGAATCCTACCTGTATATCTGCTAAGAAAGGCATTCCTCCAAATACGAAAGGATTCCAAAATGGAATTTCAGAGGAATTCGCTGCAAAAGTTTGTACAGGATAAACATATTCAATAAAATCTTCCCAGAAAAAGGCATTTCCTGCGATTATATCCCAAAAGAATACAGCAGTGATAAATAAAAAGAATAAAACAATAATTACTTTTGGAATTTTTATATTAAAATTTACATTAGATTTGTTTTTATTCTGTTTTTGAGATAAATCGCTTGAATTACGTTCTATTTTTTCTTTTTTCTTTTTCATACTTAAATTATTTTTTATGTTAATTATGATTTATAAATTAGTAATATTTTAAGATTTTTGTTGTTTATATATTATTTTAATTGTATATGCTTTTTAATTATACCTAATAACTCTTCACGTCCCATGCTTGTAATAACAGAGTAAGTTAGTACATCTATACAATAACTACATTCTGATACGATATGCGTTAATTGATTTTTTCTATCTATTGTAGCTGTTTTTGACAATTTATCGCATTTTGTCAGGATGATTAAGTATTTTTTTTGAGAATGTTCTAATAATTCTATAAGCTCCATATCGCTTTGCATAGGATCATGCCGTGAATCAACTAAAACACACGTAAATTTAAGTTCTTCTCTATTTAATAAATACAAAAGATTTAAATTTTGCCATTTCTTTCTATTCGATTTGCTTGTGCTTGCATATCCATAACCAGGCATATCAACAAGAATCCAGCTGTCATTGATAGAAAAAAAATTAATTTCCTGAGTTTTGCCAGGAGTATTGCTTGTACGTGCTATATTTTTATTTTGGAGTAGATTGTTTATAATGGATGATTTCCCTACATTTGAACGTCCAATAAAAGCTATTTCTGGATATTTTATAGTTGGAAAATCTTCAGGTTTTACTACCCCTCTTAAAAATTTAGGGTTATTAATAATATTCATTAATAGTATTTGTTGAATAAAATATTCACAATAAAATTTATATAGAATAAAAAGTCAGTAATTGACAAAGTATACAAATATATAAAATAATTAGTATATTCTAAAAAATATTTTAAAATAAAAGAATATTTTAATATGTTTTTTGGCAAGATAATTGCTGTTATTTACTTCTTAAGTAAAATTTTTATTGGCTGTATTATATATAATATTATATAGTTGTTTTTATTGAAAAAAATTTGAGGATTTTATAAAAATATTATATTTTGTTTAAATGAAAAAAAATATTAAATTGTAATTTCTATAAAATTACATTTTTAATAATAGGTTAAGTATGAATATTGATATATCCAATTTAATGGAACAAGCTAAGAAGCTTCAGGCGGAATTGGAAGCATCTAAAAAGAAAACTGAAACTTTGACCGCTACAGGAGAAGCTGGTGCAGGAATGGTAACTGTTACCATCAATGGTACTAATAAGGTAGAAAGTATTAATATAGCCGATGAACTTATGGATATTCAAAATAAAAAAATGCTTATAGATTTATTGGTAGCAGCTTTTAATAATGCTGTTAATAATATGTCAGAAGCAGCAAAAAATGAAATGGAAAAGATGTCATCAAAATTTCCATTTATACCGCCAGATTTAATTTAGAGTATTATCATTTGGATTATAATTTTATTAAGGATTTTTGATGTCGTATAGAATAGAATCATTAGAAAAACTTATAGATATGTTCCATAAACTGCCTTCTATAGGTCAGAAAAGTGCACAACGTCTTGCATATTATATATTGCATCAGGATAAGGAGTATATCAAGACATTAACAGATACAATATTTACATTAAAAGATAAAATAAAAGAATGTCCAATTTGTTGTAATTATACTGAAACAATACCATGTCCAATATGTGCTTCAGAAAAACGTGATAAATCGGTAATTTGTGTTGTTTCAGAACTTAATGATCTTTCTGCTATAGAACGTACAAATGATTATAAGGGCGTATATCATGTTTTGCATGGGATAATAAGTCCATTAGAGGGGAAAACTATTGACAAATTGAGAATACAAGAACTTATTCATAGGCTGGAAAATAGTAAAGTTAATGAAGTAATTTTAGCAATAAATCCCAGTATGGACGGAGAATTAACAATGCAGTATTTAGCACGAATAGTAAGACAATATGGTATAAAAGTTACTCGAATAGCAAGCGGAATTCCTATTGGTGCAGATATTGAACTTGCAGATGAAGCAACGTTAGCACGTGCATTAAATTATAGAGTAGAGATAGAATAAAGATATAGTATACAATATTGTATTATATAATATGATGTGGATGGGAATACTATATATTTAGCTTTTTGTGTGTAAATATTTTTACAATATATTTAAAACTGTGGAAAAATTTTTATTTTTAGACTACATTTTAATTTCTATGATATTAAAATGTTATCTAGATTTGAAAAAATTATTATTTTTGTAAATAGGTGTAAGTTGTTTTATTCCTTC
>JAFRQN010000043.1 GCA_017428585.1 Bacteroidota bacterium
AATTTTAAATACTAATAAGTTAATAAATATATGTATTAATAGATTATTTCAAAAATTAATCTAAATTAATTTACTTTAATAAATATTTTACAAATTCATTGTGTGATTTTATGGAAAATGTAGAAGCTCATTTTAAAGAAATATTAAAAACTCGTAAAATTCATTTAACTTTAATTGATCCTGATGAACAAAGCCCAGAAGAAGCTGTATCTATTGCTAAAGCAGCAATTGAAGGCGGCAGTGATGGTATTATGGTTGGAGGTTCCACTGTAGACACTGCTGCACTTGATGGAACTTGCAAGGCATTGTCTGAAAATATCGATTTACCTATTGTATTGTTCCCAGGAAACATCAATGGTGCAAGCAAGTATGCAGATGCTATCTTCTTCATGAGTTATTTAAATTCAAACAATCCTTACTGGATTATCGGTGCTCAAGCGTTGGCAGCACCTGCAGTTAACAAAACTGGAATTGAAAAGATTCCTATGGGTTATGTCGTAGCAGAACCTGGTGGAACTGTCGGTTGGGTTGGAGATGCAAAGCTTATCCCAAGAAACAAGCCAAAAATCCCAGCTATTTATGCTATGGCAGCTGAAAACCTTGGAATGAGATACTTCTATATTGAAGCAGGTTCCGGTGCAGATCAACCTATTCCTCCTGAAATGGTTGCTTATACAAAAAGAGCTACCCAAGACATCGTTCTTGTTGTAGGTGGAGGAATTCGTGATGGAGTGGCAGCTTATACTGCTGCAAAGGCTGGTGCAGATATAATTGTTACTGGTACTGTAGTTGAAGAAACTTCCGACGTTAAAGGTAAAATCCAAGAAATAGTTGCAGGAGTTCGTAAAGCTTCTGAATAATTCTATTTCTTTTCTTTTTCTATTTTTTACTTTTTATTCAGTTTTACTATTTATTCAGTATTGTTTTATTTAACTTTTAAGTTAATCCCTAATTCATTTTTTATTTTAAAATTTTTTTTTTTAATCTTATTAGCGATTAAAGGAGTTCAATTATTCAAAATTAACTTTATATGTGGATTAAAATAATCATTTTTTTAAAAATCATCACATAATTCATCATAATCTCCGCTAACAATGGATCTTATATCCTCTACAATGCAGTTTGCATTCCATCCAACAACAGAGGTTGCTTTAGCTTCAAGTTCTTCAGGTACTATTTCCATACCATAAGGGCGTACCAAAAGGATAGGGATATCAAATTCTTCTGCTTTTTCAATTAAAATGTCAATATGTATTTGATTATAATTGTAAATTCCAGATAAAATAACAATAACATCTACATTTTTAAAGAAACTTTCTCCAAAAGGTGCATAATCTCTTGCCATTGATTCAGTCCATAAGAAATCAGGTTTAGAGTATAATTTCTCGGTAAATTGACCATATTCGTTTTCCTGGTCTATTCCACGTGTAATAATAAGATTATAGATTTTATTGTATTGTTCTTCTTCAAACATTTTATCCTTCCTTTTTAATTTGTTTTTTCCCTTCTCTTTTTAAATCATCCGAGCGGACAATCACGTCATCTGGATCTGCAAAACATTGTCGAGCTCGAAGCTCTTGATAAGCATTATTTTCATAATTATTAATATGCTCCTCAAATATATTAAACAAAATACGAA
>JAFRQN010000313.1 GCA_017428585.1 Bacteroidota bacterium
ATTATAATGGTGAAACTATAAACATCAACCCAGTTAAATTTTATTCTAATCAAATAGAATGGATAAAAAATAATAGAATTAATGAAAAAAATATTCAAAATTCTAATCCTATTATTTATAATATGTTTATAAGATTTACAACGGCATTTGATCATAATCAAGACAACAAAATAAATAATGAAAACAATAACTTTAAAGAAACAGGAACTTTCCTAAAATCTATTGCTTTTCTACCATATTTAAAGAAATTAGGCATTAATGTAATATACCTACTTCCTGTTACATCTATAGGCAAGCAAAATAATAAAGGAAATTTAGGTTCACCTTACTCAGTATTTAATCATTATAAATTAGATGAAAATTTAAACGAAGATATTCTTGATATTGATATTGAAACACAATTTAAAGCATTTATAGAAGCTGCTCATTTATTAGGATTTAAGATTATTGCAGAATTTATTTTCCGTACAGCAAGTATAGATACAGATTTAGCTTTAGAACATCCAGAATGGTTTTACTGGCTGAATTATCCAGATGAAACAGAATTAAATATAAAGGAAAAATCAACTCCTGCTTTTTCTGCTCCTAAATTTACAGAAGAAACACTGACAATAATAAATCAAAAAATAAAAAACAATGATTTTGATAATCTACCTGCTCCAAGTAAAGAATACATTGAATTATTCTCAGAAACACCAAAAACAGTAAAAAGAGATAACAGCGGTAAAATTATTGGTATAATAAATAATAAAAAAGTAAAATTAGCAAGTGCTTTTGCGGATTGGCCACCTGACGATCATCAACCTGAATGGTCTGACGTTACATATTTAAAATTATATAACCATAAAGATTTTAATTATATTGCTTACAATACTATTCGAATGTATGATAATATTTTAAGCAGCAAAAAAAATGAACAGAAAGAATTATGGAAATATATCGAGAATATTATACCATACTATCAAAAAGAGTTTAAGATTGATGGTGTAATGATAGATATGGGGCATGCTATCCCTAAAAAATTAATGTTAGAAATTATAAAAAAGGCAAGAAAAAAAGATAAAGATTTCATATTCTGGGAAGAAAATTTTATTCCTGAACAAAAATCATTGGAAACTGGATATAACTGTGTATTAGGCTATATTCCTTTTGATGCACATAATTGCAGAAAGATGCAGGATCTTATAAGAAATTTAGAACAAAAAAAATATCCTATAAAATTGCTTGCAGCATCTGAAACGCATAATACACCACGTAGTGCGGGTCGTTCCAACAATCCTATAGAATTTAACAAATTAATGTATACTGTAAATGCGATGCTGCCTTTACCATTATTTTTACTTTCTGGATTTGAATTATGTGAAACCAATCCTATTAATACAGGACTTGGATTTGATGAAACAGACACGAATAAATTCACAGTTGAAAAACTTCCATTGTTTTCTATTTCTTCTTTAAAATGGAATGATTCCAATAATATAATAAATTACATAAGAAGTATAAATAATATAAGAGAAGAATATTTAAACAATAATGATGAACTTCCTATATATATTTGGAACAATAGTACAGAGCATGTATTAATATTTCAAAGACTATTAGATAACAACAAAAGTCTCTTAATTATAGGAAATTACAACAATCAAGAAGAAACAATTGACATAATAATTCCAGAAAATGCTTTAGATATTATTTCAGGAGAAAAAATTAACTCTCCAATAACGCTTC
>JAFRQN010000314.1 GCA_017428585.1 Bacteroidota bacterium
AAAATAATAACAATGATATTATTAATGTAGGTTGTAATGCTTTGCAAATGGGAATTAAATGTTATATGTATAATTCTACAGCACTATCATTGATGTATTATTATTATTCTGGATACAGCGTACATGGAATGTTTTATAATCAAAAAGACAATTATCATGGATTAGGTTTTCAGATAACATATTAAAATAATTTATTAAAAATAGAAATAATAAGATAATAAAATAAAAATAATTATAAATAATAATATTAGGAGACCATAATATGGCTATGAGTTTAAACAGAGTTACATTGCTTGGCAATTTGGGAGATACTCCAAAATTGATGACAACTGCAAATGGAACAGTATATTGTCATTTATCTATTGCAACTTCAAGAAGAATGAAGATGCCAAATAGTGAAGAGTGGAAAGATATGACAGAATGGCATCGTGTTACAATGTGGGGCAGAACGGCAGAAACTGCTTGTTCTTACCTTACCAAAGGAGCTAAAGTATATGTAGAAGGTGAATTAAGATATAGCAATTATGAAGATTCAAATGGAGTTAAAATATATAGAACAGATATTTATGGTAATAATTTAATTCTGTTGTCAAGCAGGAATTCAGATCCTTCATATACACAATATCCTGCTCCAAATAGTAATAATAATCAAAATAGTCATGTTGTGTCTTCAACATCTGAAGCTTTTTATGAAAATTTATCAGCAAATATAACACCAGATGAAGATGTTCCATTTTAATACATTATTTTAAAAAGTAAAAAGACATTAAATTAATTATTTTATAGTTATGGGTATTGAAAATTCAAAAAGCAATATTAATAATGTTGATAATAGACCAGAATGGGTTCCTGAAAATGGAGGTGATGAATTTACAACTTATGTTATGCCTGGTCTTGATCCTGAAAGCGTGAATGCTCCAAAAGTTAAGCTTGCAAAAAGAAAAAAATTGTCTATAGATGATTATTATAATGGTATAATAAATAAAGATATAACTGTACTTTCAAAAGCAATAACTTTAATAGAAAGTAATGCTCCTGAGCATATATTATCTGCACAAGAGGTTTTAAAAAAGATCTTGCCGCATACAGGCAAAGCTGTAAGAATTGGTATTTCTGGACCTCCTGGTGCTGGTAAAAGTACTACTATAGAAGCTTTAGGTTGTTATCTATGCAAACAAGGACTTAGAGTAGCTGTATTGGCTATTGATCCAAGTTCTACATTAACTAAAGGTTCTATTTTAGGTGATAAAACACGTATGGAATTGTTATCACGTGAAAAAAATGCTTATATACGACCATCTCCATCAGCAGGAACGCTCGGTGGTGTAGCAAGAAAAACCCGTGAAACTATTTTAGCTTGTGAAGCAGCAGGTTATGATGTTATATTGATAGAAACTATAGGCGTAGGACAAAGTGAAATAACTGTACGCTCCATGGTTGATTTCTTCTTGTTAATACTTATTCCAGGCTCTGGAGATGAATTGCAGGGTATAAAGAAAGGTGTTGTTGAAATATCAGATATGATAGCTATAAACAAAGCTGATGGAGAAAATATACAGTATGCAAATAGAACAAAAGTACAATATAAACAGGCTTTAAGTATGTTGCAGGATGCTACACCAGGTTGGGGAACAAAAGTTATGACATTTTCTGCTCTTGATCCAAAGAATTTAGGTGTAAGCAGTATCTGGACTGAAATAAACAACTTTATGGAGATTGTTAAAAATAATGGTATATTTTATAAACGCAGACAGGAACAAACTATAAATTGGGTATTTTCTATGGTTGAAGAGGAAATAAAAAGTAGATTTTATAATACTCCTGCTATTGCTACTATTATACCAGATATTAAACAAGAAGTACTTTCAGGTGATATGACGCCAACAACAGCAGTTAATAAATTATTGTCTATTTATTATAAGTAGTTTTGATAATTTTTATAAAAAAAAAGCTGTATAAATAATAGTTAATAAATAAATACACATTGTAGTAAATATTAAATGTGTAAAAAAATATATGAAAA
>JAFRQN010000315.1 GCA_017428585.1 Bacteroidota bacterium
AACTGATAAATTAATTTCTTCCTTTATGCTCTCTTCAGGTGCATTTTTTAAACTTATTTCATCTAAATATAAAAGTTGTCCTCCTGTACCAGGAACACCACCAATTCTTAAAATAAAGTTTTCTGTTATATAATCAGATAAATTGATTTCAACATACTTATAATCATCTGATTTTGGTA
Organism: Bacteroidota bacterium; assembly: GCA_017428585.1. Taxonomy (GTDB): domain Bacteria; phylum Bacteroidota; class Ignavibacteria; order Kapaibacteriales; family UBA2268; genus JAAYTD01. Next base: position 180 of record JAFRQN010000315.1, read on the forward strand.
TGTAAAAAATATCAAATCCGTTTGGTTTGCCAGTTTCTTCACAAAATCTTTCAGATATTTTTTCCCAAGTTTGTCCCCAATCTTTTGAAATCTCAACAATAATTTTTGGACTAGTACCATTTTCACTACCATCAGAATATGCATAATAGTATGATAATATTTTATAAGGGGTATCTTTACAATTAATTTTACCAAATATTATATATCCTGGCTTATACATTACATTATACTCTTTACCTAAAAGAAATAAAATAGCTGTTTTTGTATTCTTAGCACCATTATACTCTAAATAATTACGGAAATAATCATCTTGAGTAAAAGAAAAGTAAGGATTAATAGATTTATCTAATACTGTATGAGCAGGAAGTAAATCAATATTTAAAGTTGTATCTGAGATTTCAAACGTAATTTCTGTTTCATTAAATAAAGTATCAATCAAACATATTTTTGTAGTTTTTTTTGTATTATTTGTTGTATCTATATCAAAAAGTTCTAATTCATTTCTATAAATATTAGAAACAGATGTTTGAATAATATATGTAGATGCCGCTTTTAAATCTTTTTGAGTTATTTCTGAAAACTCGAAGATCGTTGATTCACCTTTATTTAATGTTCCAGAATAAGTATCTATTTTTGAGAAAACAGTATCACTTTTTTGTGTTGTATCTATCTTATATCTATTATAGTTCCAATATAAAGCAGTTTTCGTATTTACTAAACTATATTCTATATCAAATTTTGTTACTGGTAAATCAGAATTATTGGTTACTTTAACTTTTGGATGAATAGGCTCAAACTTAAGAGTATTATTATATTCTGTTAAATCTTCTACTGATAAATCCGTTTTAAAATCATCAGAAATTTCTGCAAATGCTTTATGACCTGTATATATATTGGATTTACTTTCTGAGATAAATGCAACAACCTCTAAATTATTAATATCAATAGGAATATTATTTATAGAATCTGAAAGATTTAATGTATATTTTTTATATTCATAAGTTCCTTTTTGTGTATTAGTTATTGTATCACCCCATGCACCACCGCCTGATATTAATTTTCTTAGAACATGCATGTGGCGGTATAAACTATCTCTTACAGAAACAATTGTGTCATGTGGTACATAATCTGGATTATATTTATTTCCACCAGCTTGATAACCTACAATTTCATTTTGAAGAAGCATGATAGTTAAAAAATTTTCAGAAACAGGAGAATCTTCTGTATAATAATATTCTACTTCTACAGAAAGTTCACGTGTTTTAATATTAATTTCGGGGTTCACATACACATTTACGATAGATTTTTGTTCTGTAATATGATATACCGCTGTTTCCCATGCTTTAGAGCTCATTGCTAAAGTTTTAGTATCGTAAGATTTTTTGTCAAAAGGATTTAAAACTCTATTTATAGAACCACATGGCGTCGATCCAATACCTGGCGGAAACATTCCATAACTTCCTGCTTTTGATGCAATACTATCGCCTTCAGGTATAGTTAAATTAAATGATTTATTGGAAGTTGAATAATTAGCAATTCTATAATAATTATTTATAATTATAAAATTATCTGGATATTCTTTTAATATTTCAATTGCTGTTTTATGTCCTTTAGGACATTCACTATCATATATACCTGTAAAATTTTCTAATATTGCTGTACGATTTTGAACTTCTGTGCTTACCCATTTCGGTGTTTGTGAATATAATGAGCTTAAAAATCCCACAAAAAAAAATAATATATCATATAATAATTGTAATTTATTCATAGCTTATCCGTCTAAAAAAAATATATTAATTAATATATTATATGGATTTAAATTACTGTATTAGATTATGTTAAGAAAATATGGAAGTTGAAATTACATCATAATTAAAGATATTTTTTAATTACATACGTTTACACAAGGATATATTTGAAAAATTGTATAAGCACCTGGATATAGTTTTTCATAATACCTTAATAAATCTTCATAATCTAATTCTATAGGATAACCTTCACATATTGTTCCCAGTAATTCTTTAGTTATATGTGGATTAATATTTCCAAGACTATCTTGGCAGAAAGAAAATGTTGTTTTACAACATCCAACTTCTCTATTGCATGCAATATCTTCAAAAACAAATTTAGGAATATTATAAAGTTGAAATGGTGGTTCAAAATCATATATTAATACTATTTCTGCTTTACATGCTTGTTCTTTATAAAAAACAGTTTGCGGTAAATAATTACCTAAAGAATCACATGGTGGTAAATCAGCCATTTGTTCTGCTTCTCGTTGACTAAGTGAAAAATATATATCTTCTTTTATTTCTTGATAATGTATTGCATTTTCTTCTGGAGTACCTGAAGACAAATAATTATATAAACTATCACAATTTGGATAATCACCTAAATTTATCATAATATCTACTAAATCTATTTGTCTTATTAATGGATTATTAGGACAAATTCGTACCCTATATGATACAACAAGTGGACAATCTGGAAAATCTGGCAGAGTATCAAAATCTACGAAGTTATCCCACGGAATTGTACTCCAATCACATCCAGATGCAGTATCATTCACATCATCACAAAAACTTTGAGAGGGCTCCTGCATTAAACGATTTAATAAAATTTGTTGTAAATCTGAATTAATTGCAGGTGAAATAGAAACATTAATATTAGAATTAGAATTTTGAGCTGTCAATGGTAATGATACCATGAAAGCCATAATAAAGAAAAATATTTTCTTCATAATTTTACTCCAAAATTTATTAAAAATCAGTTAATACAATAATAAATAAAAATATTTTAATATCAAAATAATAAATTAAAAATATAAAAAAAAGCAGCCGAATAGCTGCCCTTTTCCGATATATTCAACTAAATTTTATTTCTTTATAAAATTAAAAATACTATCTTTTATTTTTAATGAATAAGTTCCTGTACTAAGCTGTTCAACATTAATTGTATTTGTAGTATTAATATCTTTTATAATCAGTTTCCCGCTCATATCATATATTTCGTATTCTGCTCCAAATAAATTGTCGTTATTTATATATAGAATATCTGTTGCAGGATTGGGATAAACTGATAAATTAATATCTTCTTTTATGCTCTCTTCATAAGGACCATTTTTTATACTTATTTCATCTAACCATAATGCACTTCCTGCTGTTCCTGGAATACAGCCAATTCTTATAATAAAGTTCTCCCTTACATATTTAGATAAATCTATTTGAACAAGTTTATACTCATCAGATGGTGGTACATATATTTCACTATTTCCCGATATGAGTCCTGTTTCTTCACAAAATATCTGAGAAATTCTTTGCCAATTTTCTCCCCAATCTGTCGAAATATCTACTACTATTCTTGGTTTTGTACCACCTGACATTTGATCAGAATATGCATAATAATATGATAGTATTTTATTTGGATTATTTTTGCAATCAACTTCTCCAAAGATTATATAGCCCGGCCTAAATCCTACATTATATAATGTACTTAAAAGATATAAAACTGCAGTTTGTGTATTATTTGCACCACAGGAATGATTTGTATATCCTAAATCAGATGATTTCATAACAGCAAAATAAGAATTACGAGAATGATCAAATACTGTATGTGCAGGAAGCAACCCTGTAAGTGTAGTATCTGGATTTTCAAATGTAATTTCTGTTTCACTAAATAAAGTATCAATTAAACATAAAGTAATAGTTTCTGATGTATTGTTTATTTTATTTATATTAATCAATTTTGCATCATTTCTATAAATATTAGAAATGCCTAATTGAGTAACATAAGTAGAAGCTGCTTTAAAATTAGATTGGTTTACTTCTGGTAATTCTACTATAGCTGATTCATCCTTATTTAATGTTATTGTATATGTATCTTTTTGGGTAATAATAGGATTTAATATTTGTTTAGTAGATATCTGGTTAATCACAGGACTATATAAAATCGTTTGAGTATTTATTAAACTATATTCTATATCAAATTTTGTTACTGGCAAATCTGAATTATTGGTTACTTTAACTTTTGGATGAATAGGTTCAAACTTAAGAGTATTATTGTATTCTGTTGCATCTTCTACTGATAAATCTGTTTTAAGATCATCAGAGATTTTTATAACTGCTTTATGACCTGTATATATATTAGATTGGCTTTCTGAAATAAACGCAACAACCTCTAAATTACTAATATCAATAGGAATATTATTTATAGATTCAGGAAGATTTAATGTATATTTTTTATATCCATAAGTTCCTCTTTGAGTATTAGTTATTGTATCGCCCCATGCACCACCGCCTGATATTAATTTTCTTAGAACATGCATGTGGCGGTATGAACTATCTCTTGACGCATAATCTGGATTATATTTATTTCCACCAGATTGATAACCTACAATTTCATTTTGCAGTAGCATGATAGTCAAAAAATTCTCAGATACTGGTGAATCATCTGTATAATAATATTCTACTTCAACACTAAGCTCTTGTGTTTTAATATCAAATTCAGGCTTTACATAAACATTTACAATTGATTTTTGTTTCGTAATAATTTCTAAAGTTGGTTTCCATGCATAAGACATCATTGCCAAATCATTAGCAGAATAAGATTTTAAATCATTAGGATTCCTAAATCTATTTATAGAACCTGCTGGTAAAGATTTTGTAGCAGCAGGTCCAATACCACCAGGTCCTGCTTTATTAGAAATGCTATCACCTTCAGGTAAACTTAATTTTATATTATTATAATTCAATAAAGCAGGATAAATATTTATAATTATAAATTTGTTTGGAAAGGCCTGTAATATTTCATTAGCTGTTCTCTGTCCATCAGCACAAACAGGATAGTATACGCTCATGAAATTTTCTAATATTGTTGTACGATTTTGAACTTCTGTACTCACCCATTTCGGTGTTTGTGCATGTACTATTCCTATAAATAGGAAAGACATTAAAATAATTTTTATAAATAATTTCCTATGCATCT
>JAFRQN010000316.1 GCA_017428585.1 Bacteroidota bacterium
GTAGTTGATTATCTATTATTGGAAAACAAGTATCATTATCTAATCTTATACCATACTCCAACATATCTAAACAACCATTATCTTTTATTTGAATTTTTGGTCCTGAACAACTTTTTAATATACGTATGTCTTTCAATCTAATATCGTTATATGTATATACTTTGATTTTTAAACTATCTATATCTGAACAATCTGAACAATGTCTTCTTACTACAAACTCAGTTTCACAAATGTCTAAACTATCTTTTAATCTAAAATTAATTTTTTTTGTATTATGACTATCATAAAATGGAACGGTTATAAATTTACTACTATCTATATTGGAAAATTCATAATTGCAAATACTTGATAATTTTATCTTATCAAATGTAGACGGATTGGCTCTGAAATAATATGCCATACTGTCTTCAACATATATACAATTAGTATCATTTATAGCAAAATAATTATTTTTTAATTTTATATGGAAATATAAATCTTCCCTAACTGTATCAGGATAACCTTGGTTGCTAATTACTTTTTCTATTTCGGCTCGTAAAATAAAATTTTTATCCGTTATATTTTTTTTATAATCTTGAAGATTAAATACGTTGTTATTTGACTCTAATAAAGAATCATTCTCATCATACCAATTTATTTTTAGTCCTAAGTATTCTATTTCCTGTGTATGACCTATTCTAATCTCTTTTATATCTTCAATACATACAGAATATGAATTTTCAAAATGTCTTAAATTATAACCGCAACAATCATCAACAGTTGGATATAAAAACTGTTTTGTGTTATCCTGATTAACTAAATATAAAGATAAAGAATTGGCAAAGTGCTTATTTATATATACACCAGTATTATATAAATTATCGTTATCAACAATCAAATTTTTGAAAATTACTCTTTGTGTACTTGAATACTGCTCAGATTCCGCTCCTCCAGCTATTCCCCAATTTACAGTAGAATTGGATTGAGAAAGGGTTGGTATAACTTGTCCTAAACTATCAAATGTTCTTATATAACGTAGATTAAAATCATCTTGTGTCATTTTATTTTTTACATATACATATAACTTATATTTATTATTACTTTTAAACCATTTAATACGCACACAATATATATCTGAAGAGGCTTTAACATCGTAATGATTTGTATCTATTTCTTCATATACTGAGTTTAGTGGATAATGACATAAGTGATAATCATTTACAAGAGCTATATGATCAATTTTAGGTTTACCTGAATTAGGTTCATCACATAAACTTAATTGATAATTAGTACTATCTTCATCACAATATGTATCGAATTCTAATGCAATATAATAATTTGGCATGTTACAACCATATTCTGGATGTATACCATTAGTAGTATCAAAAGGAATAGCTCCAAGAAATTTACCAGGTGAACCAATATAAGTTTTTAAATCATTAGTATCAGCTTTTGGTATCATTACAAAAGCTATCCCCATCCCACCTTTACACATAGAATCATTATTAGACCAACATCTTGTTCCTATTTCATTGGTATCACTAAACTGTAATTCTAAATCTAATAAAAAATCCTTTGTTAAATCTAATTCCATCTTATTCCACATTATAGTACGCTGTGAAAAATGATTATAAATGGAACTATTAACCTTATATACAGTAGTTAAGTTAAAACGAACTAAATCTGAGTTTATGTCATCAGAAGAACTATAACTAATATATTTCAAGCCAGGTATTGAATCTGATGATGTAATTACATAAAAATCACCAAGATTACGTTTAGCATCTACTACAAAAAGAGTTGTATTTTCTGCAAATAAATTATTGTAAAATAGAGTTGATAATAAAATGGATATAATAAAAAGTAATTTTTTTTGCATATTTTATCTCCTAAAATATGTTTAACAATTTAATATCTTATAAAAATAAATATACTGAAATATTACTATATAAACAAATATAATTTTTTTTATTTTTCATAAAAATAAAAATATTTGTTTATTATTAAAAATTTTTATATTTTTATAGATTTAAAAATAAGTTATATATTTTTAATGTGGGATTTATTAATTTATTTTAATAAATAAAAAATCATAAAATCAAAAAAAGGCACAAAATTTGATAATATAATAAATTTAATTATACAAAATTGAAAAAAAGTTGTCTTTTATATATTGTATGATGCAAAATATATAAATGGTATAAACGACAAAGGAAATAATTATTAATTTTATAAATTTATTTAGGTTTTTTTATGAGTAAAAAACTCTTTTTAACGTTATTATTTATGGGATGCTGCTTATTTGGTGCATTTGATGCGTATGCAGCAGCAACATTAAATAAACCAGTTGATAGCGCTGCTTGTTTAGATTCAAGAACAGCCATAGAATTTGGATGGAAAAATACTGCAACTGGAGTAGAGTCATATAAGGTATTGATTTATGGCAGAACTTGTTCTGATTATCAATATTCAGATTATGATTTAATGGTTTCAGAAGAATTTTCTTTAACTCAAACTTCAACATCATATTTTCTATATCCATCACATCAATACAAATGGAAAGTGATAACTTTCTATACACCAGGATCTGGAAAAAGTCCTGATACATCAGAGACAAGAACATTCTTCACAGCTGATTTGCCTGATATCAAACTCTTAAATGACAGCGGCGAACATTGTGCTTATGGAGAAGTACAGGAGACTTTAGGTGTTAAAGCTATTTTCCCTTTGCAATGGAATCATCCATATAGTGAATTAGTCAAGATTGAAATTGCTGTTGATGAAGAATATGGCAAATCTGTTTCATATATTGTATCTGGTATTAATGGAGAATATGATTTGCAGCTGCCATACGATACAACTTGCACTATTAGATTAAGAACAGTATCTTTCTTTGATTCTGAATGTGTTGGTCCTTGGAGCGATCTTTTAACTGTAAAAATGTTAAAGAGACCAGCTGCACCTGAATTTTCTGAATATTCTATTCCTGATGGATCATTATGTGAGCCTGTAACTCCTATGTTCAAATGGCAACGTATTGATACAACAAGAAATACTATAAGATATTATGTTGAAGTATCAGATGATCCAAGTTTTGAAAATATATTAAATACTTTTGGCAGCAATGCTGATACAGTACAAGGTTTTGTTAACAAATTTAGAAGTACATTCTTCTGGCGTATCTTTGCAGTTGATGAATTGACAGGCTGTATATCAGATTATTCTGATATTCGCAGTTTTACTACATTGCCAGAACCAGTAGTATTGCGTACTCCTGAAAATAATGCAAAAGGTGCAGAAGCATTCAAGGCAAATTCTAAAAATGTTATAGAATTTACTTGGGAAAATAAAAATGATTTGGAAGAAGGCGCTTATGTATATGTAATTCAAGTTGCTAATTCAGATAATTTCTCTGATACAACAATAGTAGAATGCGATACAGTTTCTGTTGAAACTAAATGCAGCTATGATTTTGAATTAAACAGTGATTTATATAACAAGACTTTATTCTGGCGTGTTCAAACTGTTTTGAAAGAATCTCCATCTTCAGAAGATGGTTGTGCATCAGCTTGGAGTGAAATTAGAGATTTCAAAACACCTTATAAGACACCAACTATTGTATATCCTACTGAAACAGAAACTTGCTTCAATGGTTCAAACCCATTAAAATGGATTAGAACACCAGAAGCACGCGGTTACGAAATCTATTTATCAACTGATAAAAATTTTGCTGACAACAAAACTCAAGTTTATAATATTAATCTTGGTATTGATTCAATGTATATTGAATTTAACTTAGAACATGAAACAAAATACTATTGGAAAATAAGAGCAATCGATACTCTTAATAATAGTTTCTTCTCAGATGTTGTAGAATTTAGAACGATTACAATGCCAACCAAATTGCTTGATCCTTCAAATGGCATGGGCGGTGTGCATTCACCTATAGTATTTAATTGGCAGGCTCGTGAAGAAGCATTCTATACTTTCCAATTAGCATTAGATGAAGATTTCACTAAAGTTGTTTTAGATACTAATTTGAAAGATCCTAATATTCAATTAAACTTGAATGCAAACAACCAAACTTATTACTGGCGTGTATCAGTTACTTTATTAAATGATATATTATGTCCAAGTGAATTTACTGAACCTTATTTCTTTGTAACTAATTTAGCAGCTCCTATTTTGGAATCTCCAAAAGATAATGAAGAATTAGAAGTTAATGAAGTTATTATGAGATGGTCTGAAGTTGGAAATGCAACAAGATATCAATTACAAATATCTAAAGATTCAACATTTACAAAGAATTTAGAACACATTGTTAAATTAGTAGATAATTTCTATTATAAACATTCTTTGGATGAAATATCTGTTTATTATTGGCGTGTTAAAGCATTAAATGACAGTACAGAAAGTGCATGGTCAAATTATAGATCATTCAAAACTGGATTGGAATCACCAAGTATTCCTATCTTAATAGATCCTATTCGTGGATTGACAAAACTTCCTGCTCAACCTACTTTAGTATGGAATAAATGTTCTAATACTAAGTATTATGAATTAGAATATTCAACAGATTCTAATTTTGCTAATAATAATGTTTTAATTTCTGGTATAACAGATACTGCTTATACTATTGAAGAACCGCTTGATTTCTACACTACTTATTATTGGCACGTAAGAGCTGTAAATGACAGTTTACTTGTAAACGATGATGATACAACATCTATCCATTATACTGTAGTAAGCAAATGGAGTGATGAATGGAACTTCAAGACAATTAAATCTATGCCAGAAGGAAAAGTTGAACTGCTTTCACCTTTAAACGGTGCAGCTGATTTAATTTGGGACGAAATAGTATTGAAATGGAAGAGTGTAGATGCAGCAGAATTCTATAAATTACAAGTATCTGAATCTAAAGAATTTGATTCATTTGTAATTAATGTATCAAGAATTGCTGATACTAAATACTCAACTCTAAGATACCTCGATACAAGTCATTGCTATTATTGGAGAGTATGTGCTGGAAATGAATCTGGTACTACTGACTGGTCTGATGTATGGAGCTTTACTACTTCAGAATTAATGTCAATTTATAATACAAGTGTATTCGAAGCTCTTGAGTTATCTCCAAATCCAGCTTATAACAACTTAAATATTAAATTCAACGCTTTAAGAAATATGAATGCTTCATTGCATATTGTTAATACTGAAGGTGTTGAAGCTGCTGTTATAAGTGGCAATTATTCAGAAGGTCTTAATGATGTAAATATTAACGTATCTGCTTTAAGCAGCGGAAGCTATATTTGCTACATTATGTCTGAAGGAAAACTTATTGCATCAACACAATTTGTAATCGTGAAATAGAATATAAATTTGTGAAAAACAATAATTAATTTATGTTTTTTAATTTATTTTTAACATAACTTTACCTGAGAGCAGCTGCAAAGCTGCTCTTTTTTTATTATAATTTATTAATTATTGTATTTTTTATAAAAAAATGTTGTTATTAGAAAAAAAAATTGTATTTTTGTATGAATAAAATAGAAGAATTTTATTGAATGTTTTTAATAAATATTAGTTTATAAGAAATATAATTTTATTGCAGATAATTAACAATATAAATATAGGGTTATGGAAAATTTAATTTTTGAAAAAAGCAAATCTGGAAGAAAAGGGTATACTCTTCCTAAATTAGATGTTCCTGTAAAAGAAAATTTAATTCCAAATAAATTTTTACGTAAAGAAGCAGCAAAATTGCCTGAAGTACCTGAAACAGATATTTCTCGTCATTATATACGTTTATCAAACTTAAATCATTGTATAGAAAAGGGATTTTATCCACTTGGTTCATGTACAATGAAATATAATCCAAAGGTAAATGAAATAACAGCATCCATGCCTGGCTTTACTGGCGTACATCCTAATTTGCTTGGTGAATATTCACAAGGTTCATTAGAAATTATGTATGAATTAGGTGAAGCATTGAAGACTATCACAGGTATGAAAGGCGTTACTTTACAACCTTCTGCTGGTGCTCAAGGCGAATTAACAGGTATTCTTTGTATTCGTGCATATTTCTTGGATCGCGGCGAAACTAATCGTACTAAGATATTAATTCCAGAATCAGCTCATGGAACAAATCCTGCTTCTGCAGTAACAGGCGGTTTCCAAACTGTTGTTGTTAAATGTGCTGCTAATGGTTCTATCGATCTTGATGATTTGAAATCTAAACTTGGCGATGATATTGCTGGTATCATGATTACAAATCCTTCAACAATCGGTGTTTTTGAAAGCAATATAGTTGAAATAGAAAAATTAATTCATGGCTGCGGTGGTTTAATGTATATGGATGGTGCTAACTTAAACGCACTATTAGGCATTACAACTCCTGGTCTTATGAAATTTGACTGTGTGCATATTAATTTGCATAAAACTATGTCCACTCCTCATGGAGGCGGCGGACCAGGTTCTGGACCTATTTGTGTAAACGAAAAATTAGTTCCTTTCCTTCCAACTCCTCAAGTTGTTAAGGTAGGTGATAAATTTGAATTGCGTACAAAGAAAGATTTGCCAAAATCTATTGGACGTATGCATGAATTCTTTGGCAACTTTGCTATTTTTGTTCGTGCATTAACTTATATTAAGATGAATGGTCCAGAAGGATTGCGTCAAGTTAGTGAAAATGCTATTATAAATGCAAACTACGTACAATCAAAATTAAAAGGCTATTATGCATTCCCTTATAATGTAAATTGTATGCATGAATGTGTTTGCAGTGCAGACTTGCAAAAGGCAAACGGTGTATCAGCAAAAGATATTGGAAAACGTATGTTGGATTATGGTGTACATGCTCCTACAACATATTTCCCATTAATCGTGCATGAAGCATTGTTGATAGAACCAACTGAAACTGAAAAATTAGAAGATTTGGATGCATTCTGCGATGTATTGATTACTATTGCTGAAGAAGCTAAAAATAATCCTCAATTAGTTTTGGATTCTCCTCTTACTACACCAGTAAGAAGACTTGATGATGCACTTGCTGTTAGACAGCCAAACTTAAAATATGAAATGTAATAAGATAGCATAAATTTCTTCATGAAATAAAAAAGGTGGACATTGTCCACCTTTTTATGTTTTAAATTTTAATTTGTAACAAAATAATAAATATATAAGAGAATTAACTTAATTCTAACATTAATTCTAATGGTTTTAATGCTTTTAATCTTAATTCTTCTTCTATTGTAATTTCTGGAGATAGATTCTCAAGTGCCTCAATAATCTTTTCTATTGTATTTTTTTTCATATTGATGCATATATTATTTTGACCGCATTCATTTTTTACAAAGAAATATTGTTTATCGGTTGAATTTTTTTCCAACTGATATTTTATTCCTGGTTCTGTTAATATTATAAATTCTTTACGTTCGGATTTATTAATATAATTAATGATTCCTGTTGTAGAACCTATATATTTAGCATAGTTTAATATATGTTCAGGACATTCTGGATGAGCTGCTATATCAGCATTAGGATGTTCATTAATTAATTCTTTTATATGCTCTTCCGAAAATGTATTATGTACACGGCAGTAATCTTTCCATACATGCATTTTTACATCGAGTTTTTTGCTAAGATATGAACCAAGATTTTTATCTGTTGCAAACAATATTGTTTTATCTTTTGGAATAGATTTGACAATCTTTTCTGCATTAGATGAGGTACAAATTACATCTGAAATTGCTTTTAGTTTAGTAGAGCAGTTAATATATGAAATCAAAAATGGATTGTTAAAACTGTTTTTCCATTTTTCTATATCTTCGACTTTTGATAGGTCTGCTAAAGTACAACCTGTTCTTATATCAGGGAGAATAACTTTTTTTGTAGGATTTAGTATTTTTGCTGTTTCTGCCATAAAATGTACGCCGCAGAATAATATGGTATCAGCATCTGTTTTTTTTGCCTGCTGTGATAATGCAAGCGAATCTCCCAAAAAATCTGCTATTTCTTGTATTTCAGGATTTACATAATAATGTGCAAGTATAATAGCATTTGTTTTTGATTTAAGTTCTTTTATTTTATCAATATATTCTTTATTGAGCATAATATAATTAAATGATTAGATTATTTTTTGTTATTTTATTTAACAAAAATAATAAA
>JAFRQN010000317.1 GCA_017428585.1 Bacteroidota bacterium
TACAAATAAAAATATATTAATCGTTGAACAGAGAAATCATATTGCAGGTAATTGTTATGATTTTAGAGATGAACATAATATAATGGTGCATAAATATGGACCACATATTTTTCATACAAAAAAGAAAAAGGTATGGGATTATCTCTCTAAATTTACTGAATGGGAATATTACGAACATAATGTTTTGGGAAATATTGAAGGTCAGTTAGTTCCAATTCCATTTAATTTAGTATCGTTAAAAAAATGCTTTTTAGGTGAAACTGCTAATCGTATTGAAAAAAAATTATTAGATAAATTTGAATATGGAACTAAAATTCCTATTTTAGAATTACGCAGTTATAATGATAAAGATTTTGAATTTTTATATAATTATGTATATAAAAATGTTTTTGAAGGGTATACTAAAAAACAATGGGGAGTGGAATTAACAGAATTATCTAAAAGTGTTTCTGAACGTATTCCTGTTTTTATTTCACATGATTGTAGATATTTCCAAGATCAATATCAAGCTATGCCTCGTAATGGTTATACGTCTCTATGTCAAAATATGCTAAGACATAAAAATATACATCTTTTATTATCAACTGATTATTTTTCTATAAAATCTCAATTAGATTGTGATAAGATTATTTATTCTGGCAAAATAGACACTTTCTTTGATTATAAATATGGTTATCTGCCGTATAGAGATTTAGATTTTGAGTTCATTTATTATGATGTTGATAAGTACCAACCTGTTGCTCAGGTAAATTATCCAAATAATAATGATTTTACTCGTATTACTGAGTTTATACATTTTTATAAAAAATCTAATGCTAAAGGAACTGTTATAGCTAAAGAATACTCTAAAGAACATGATCCAAATAATAATTTAGCACCTTTCTATCCTATGCCTACTGCTCATAGCGAACTTATTGCAGATAAGTATTTTGAATTGGCTAAATCATTAAATAATGTTGTTTTTGCAGGTCGTTTAGGTGATTATAAGTATTATAATATGGATGATAGTGTTTATAGAGCTCTTGAAATTGCAGAATTTTTAGTAAATTGTTAATTGTTTTTTATGTATACACCTAAATTTTATCATTATAATTCTGTTGCTTCTACAAATGATACTGCATTTGAATTGCTTGCAAAAAATGAAAAATGTGTTGTTGTTACTGCTGATTGGCAAAGTGCAGGTCGTGGACGAAATGGCAATACTTGGATAAGCAGAGAAAATTCTAATTTATTATTTTCATACGGGTTAGTTCATAAAGATGATAATCCAAAATTGTATCTATTACAGGTTATCGGTACATTGGCTGTAAAAGAATTATTGGCAAAATATATAGAGAGCGATTATATAAGAATAAAATATCCAAATGATGTTTATGTAAAAAATTCTATAAATGCTGGTGATTTTAAAAAGATATCTGGAATAATTTCTGAAACAAATTATGTTAATAAGGATATATGTTATTCTGTAATAGGAATAGGTATTAATGTTAATAATACACCAGGATTGGCAAGTATTCAAAATGCAGCAGCACTTGCAGATTGTATAGATATCTCTAAAAATAATATTGATTTAAAAAATATTAATCTAAAAGAAATGATAAATGGATTGGCTGATAATATATCAAAATTGCTTTTATATTCAGAGGATGAAATTAAATCTAATTGGGAAAAAGAATTAAATATATATAATAAAAAAATAAAATTAATAAAAAATAATGATGATATTTTATATAAAGCTGTAAGAATAATGAATGATTGTAGATTAGTAATACTTGATGAGTTTAATAACGAAAAAATTATTGATAATGGTGATTCTATAAGGTATAAATTAGATTAAATAAAAAACACTTAAAAATGTAATTAATATACAGGAAAATAATAGATCAAATATATGAATAATACAGTTGTATCAAATTATAATGACTATAGTAAGGATAAAGAAACAATAATTGCCGCAATAGATTTAGGAACAAATTCTTTTCATCTAATTGTTGTAAAAGTAGATCTGGATGGCAGAGTGTCTACTTTAGCACGGAGTCGCGAGACTATACGTTTAGGTGATGGTAGCGGTGATGAGATGGAGGTTCTTACAGAAGAATCTATGAAAAAAGGATTAATGGTTCTTGAGAATTTTAAGAAAATAGCTTCTACTTATAATGCACAAAAAATTAGAGCGGTTGCTACAAGTGCTATAATAGAAGCATTAAATTCTAATATATTCATAGAGTTAGTTCGTGAAAGAACAGGAATTGAAATAGAAATTGTTTCTGGCGATGAAGAGGGTAGATTGACATTTCTTGGCGTATCTTATTGTGTTCCTATCAATGAGAGCAAAACTATGATTGTCGATATTGGCGGTGGTTCTACAGAGACTGTTATTGGAATTGGCAATGATATTTTGTTTACCAACAGTGAAAAATTGGGTGCTGTTAGATTAACTCAACGATTTTTTTCCGACGGAGTTGATGATGAAAAAATAGAAAAATGCCGTAAATATATTAGTGGAAAGTTTGCTTCAGTTATGGCAAAAATGCAGGAGATAGGATTTAATCAAATGGTTGGAACTGCAGGAACTTTTGAAGCAATAGTAAAACTGACAAAAATAAAGAAAAATAAAGATTTGCCAGAAATGTTAAATGGTGTTTCTGCTTCTGTAAAATCTATGCTTGAGGTTATAGATGAAATTGTTAAGGCTAAAACACCTGAAAATATAGTCAAAAGAATTTATGGAGTTGATGAACGCAGGGCAGATATTATTCTTGCAGGTGCATTGATAGTTGAATATTTAATCAAATATTCAAATTTATCAAAAATAATGTATTCACCTTATGGTCTGAGGGAAGGTATAATATATGATACAATTCAGAAATTAAATATATTAAATAAATTTTCTAATGTTTCTGAGTTGAGAAAAAATACTATATATAATTTAGCAAAAAAATATAAAATAAATTTAGCACATGCTGAACATGTATTAAAAACATCTTATTTAATATTTGATTGTTTAAACTTGCCAAAGCTAACTATGTATCATAGAGAATTGCTCGGTTATGCTGCTATATTGCATGATATAGGTTATTTTATATCTTACCATCAACATCATAAACATAGTCTTTATTTAATAAAGAATAGTGATTTACAGGGATTTACGAATGATGAAGCACTTTTGATTGCTAATATTGCACGATATCATAGAAAAAGTCATCCAAAAAAAATTCATGAAGATTATGCTGCTTTATCAGAAAAAAAACGTGAAATTGTATCTGTACTTGCAGGCATTTTGCGTTTATCTGAAGGAATAGATAGAAGACAAAAACAACTTGTAAAATCTATTGATGCTAACTTCAATAATAATAAATTAACTCTTGTTTTGAATACAGATAATGACAATGTACCAGATATTGAAATTTGGGGAAGTAATAGACGTAAATTATTGTTAGAAGAAGCTGTTAATATAGATGTAGAAGTAAAATAAATGATGATTTTATAAAAAAATCATTAAAAATTTTGTTTTTAATAAAAAGAATGTTATTTTTGTAAATACTTTTTTCATAAGTTTCCTTGATAATTTATTATTGCTCGGGTGGCGGAACTGGTAGACGCTCAGGACTTAAAATCCTGTGTTGGCAACAACGTACGGGTTCAAGTCCCGTCTCGAGTACTTAAGGAATA
>JAFRQN010000318.1 GCA_017428585.1 Bacteroidota bacterium
AAAATGATAATAAAAAATAAAATATAAAATAAATTTATATATTGCCTTTCAAAAAATTCAATCTCAACGATTCTGGAAATTTTTCTATTGCATATCTCAACATAGTTCGAGGCATATTTTTATAATTGTCATTCAATAGCAAAAAATTATATTCTGCATCAAAATCTTTCTTCCCTGCTTCTCTTAACATCCAGCCAACCGCTTTTTGAATCAAGTCATCCTTAGTATTTAATAATATCTTAGAAATCTCTATTGTATCAACCAAATCATTTTGCTTTATAAAGCAGTAAGTTGAAACTATCGCTATTCTTTGTTTCCAAATATCTGCTTCTTTGGCAAATTTGTATAAAATATCCCTGTTTTTATCTATTAAATAATTTCCAACAATATAAGGAGCGGATAAATCCACTAAATCCCATGTATTTATATACTTTATATTATCACAGTAAAAATTAAAATATAATTTTTTTATTTCTTCGCTTTTCTCCTTGTTAAACATGTAAATCAAGAACAAAAGCGCAATTATATTGCATTCATGATATTCATCTTCCAACAACTTCTGCAATTCTGTCAATGGAATCTTTGAATATTTTTTTATAATCTTGCGTAATGTCGGAACGGGAACACCAAAAAATTTCAATCTTTCATTTTCTGATGGCTTAAATACACGTCTAAATGTTATAACTTTTTCCGAATTTTCTAATCCCTTTAATTCTCCCTTTATTGCATCAAACCCAATCATTAATTTAGAATGAATCAACGTATTAATATTAATAAAGTTATAAATAGTTTATTACTTATTTTATATAAAAAAGTTTCAATAATTATCTATTATATAAATAATTATATACTATATAAACAATCCAATAATAGCATCCAAAATAAGTATTGCAGCTGCAGATAAAGTAAAAGATTTTACAGTACTATTACCCACACCTTCTGCACCGTCTTTTGTATTAAAACCTACATACACACCTATCAATGATGTAACTACACCAAAAGCTGCTGTTTTAGCCAAGCATACAAACAATTCATAAAGTTTAAAATAATTTTGGATAGAATCTATATATATTGATGGTTGGATATTAAATTTAGTTACTACAATAAAATAAGCTCCCAATAAAGCAACAACGCTGGAAAAAATAGCCAATAAAGGAATCATTATAAAAGTTGCAACAACTCTTGGCATACCTAAATATCTATTTCTGTCTATTGCCATTATTTCTAAAGCATCTATTTGTTCCGTTATCTGCATAGCTCCTATTTGAGCAGCCATAGATCCACCAACACGTCCTGCAATAACCAAAGCAGTAAAAACAGGCGTTAATTCTTGAAACATCACAGTAGAAATAGATCCTCCCAAAAACGGAGTTGCTATTCCCATTAAATTGAATTTATCAAATAAAGTTGTTGCCTGTAAAGCAGCGATAGCACCAGTAAACACACCAATCAATACAACAAGCGGCAGTGAATCAGCTCCGATAATAGCCATTTGCTGTATAATTAATTTTTTATCACGAAACACTCGAGGACAGTATTTTAATATATTTTTTGCTAATATAAATATTCGTCCAAATTCGCTAAAAAAATTAAGCGTTTTTCTACCTATAAATGAAAAAAAAGATTTTGCTGTTGCCATCAACTTAATAAATTAAGCTATATAATAAATAATTTTATACATTATGCAATATATGTCCCATTCTGTTCTTTTTGGTCTGCATATAGAATTGATCATATTCAGTCAAAGGCAGTTCTATAGGAACTTGCTCTACAACCTCTAATCCATAGCTTTCCAATCCAACACGCTTCTTTGGATTATTAGTCAATAATTTCATTTTCTTAACCCCCAAATATCTTAATATTTGAGCACCTATTCCATAATTGCGTGCATCTGCTGGGAAACCAAGTTTTAAATTAGCATCTACTGTATCATAGCCCTTATCCTGCAATTCGTATGCTCTCAATTTATTCAATAATCCTATTCCTCTACCCTCTTGACGCATATACAAAACAACTCCCTTCCCATTTTCTTCAATCATTTCCATTGCTTTATGAAGCTGACTACAGCAATCACAACGCAAAGAACCAAATACATCACCCGTCAAGCATTCTGAATGTACACGAACCAAAATAGGATCATTTGATGTTATATCACCTTTAACAAGAGCAACGTGTTCCAAGCTATCAACATAATTCTTAAAACCAAGAATCTTAAAATCGCCATATCGTGTTGGAAGTTTAGCTTCTGCAATACATTCTACCAAACTTTCCTTCAATAATCTATAAGCAATAAGATCTTTTACAGATACTATTTTAAAATTATTTTTTTTGGCAATTTCCATTAATTGAGGCAGTCTTGCCATTGTACCATCGTCATTAATAATTTCTATCAAAGCACCTGCTGGATATAATCCAGACAATCTTGCCAAATCCACAGCAGCTTCCGTATGCCCTGCTCTAACAAGAACTCCTCCATTTCTTGCTTTTAAAGGATTAATATGTCCTGGACGTCCAAAATTAGATGCCTTAAACTCTGGATTAGCAAGTGCTTTTATAGTAGCTGCTCTATCATGCATGGAAACACCTGTGGTACATTCATGTTATAATAAATCTTCTGTTATAGTATAAGGAGTTCCATGCAATGAAGTATTTGTTGATACTTGCATATCCAAATCTAATTCTTTACACCTTTGTTCTGTTATAGGTGTACACAATACACCTCGTCCATATTTGAGCATAAAATTAACCTTTTCAGGCGTAATCTTTTCTGCCGCTATTATAAAATCACCTTCATTTTCTCGATCTTCATCATCAACAACTATTACAAAATTACCAGCTTTAAAATCATCTATCGCTTCTTCTATGGTATTCATTTTCATTTTTATCTAAATTTTTTATTTCTAAAAAGTTTAAAATACAAAAAATATATGGTATTACAAAAATACAAAAAAGAAATTAAAATACTTAAAAAAATACTATTCTATTGTTATTTTTTTATTTTTTTTGTGTATTTTGCATTGATAGAATAATTAACAAATAAAAATATATATTAAAATGATTATGGAACCAAAATATTACATGTCTTTTGATATAGAAACAACTCCACTTGATTGGAATACTTTTTCTGAAAGTCAAAAAGAATATTGGCTTCGTGGTGCTAAAACAGATGAAGAAATAGAAGAAAAGATGAACAGACGTTCCCTTACACCTTTGACATCTCATATAGCCTGCATTGCATGTATGATTATGGAGAAGAAAGACGATGAATGGATAGAAGTAAAAAAAGGAGTTTTAGCAACAAATCCTAAATTAGACATACACAGCACTTCTGAAGAAACATACGAAGAAACTTTGGTCAATGACGTAAAAATGATTGTATCAAGTGAATACAAAGTTTTAAAAAATTTTTGGAATTTAATCAATTATTATAGAAATGTAACATTAGTCAGCTTTAATGGCAGGAATTTTGATGCACCTTTTATTATGCTGCGTTCTGCATTGCAAAAAATAAAACCATCAAGAAACTTAATGGCTGGAACAAAGTTTAATTATTTCAATCACATTGATTTAATAGACGAACTAACATTTTATAATGGCGGTTCATCTGGTGCAACACAGCGTTTTAATTTCGATTTTTATGCTTACAGCTTTGGGCTTCATTCGCCAAAAGCAGACGGCGTACATGGCGGCATGGTTCCTGATTTATATGCAGCTGGTGAAATAAAAGAAATTTCAGAATATTGTATGCGTGATGTTGTAGCAACATGGCAGTTATTTGAATGCTGGAACCAGTATTTAAATTTTTCTAATAAATAATATTGTTTTATACAATTATATTTATATCATAATGAATAACACAGAAACACAAAAAACATTCTCTGATGCATCATATTTGTTTGCATTAATATATCGACATAAATTATTTATTTTTATATTTACAATACTTTCTTGTATTGCATCTATAATTATTTCTTTTTTATTGCCTGTATGGTATCCTTCAACAATAAACTTTGTACCTCCAACAGAATCAGGCTCAAATTTAACTACCAGCAGTGGTGGTTTATCATCCATGATGAAAGACATAGGTTTGTCAAAAATAGGAGGCAAGAAATCACAGGAATATACAATGATAGTTTTTCTTGAAAGCCGAACTGTTATTGATTCCGTTATTCATAAATATAATTTAGCCAAGGTTTATGATATACCTGATACAATGATTTCTAAAGTCCGCAAAGAATTTTTATCAAACCGTTCTGTAACTTATACTGATGAAGGAAATTATGAATTAACAATTTGGGATACTGATAAAAATCGGGCTGCTGCAATTGCAAATGACTATATAAAAATAACAAATGGAATTGCAAACAAAGTACATCAAGAAGAAATACAAGTTAATATAGATTACATCCAAAGCCGTATCAATTCAATTGATTCAACTATTAATGCTACATCAAAAGAATTGTCTAAAATATCAAAAAGCAATCTAATGTTTTCGCCAGAACAACAGGCTTCTGCAGCAAGTACAGCATTATCAGAAATAAAAACTCAAGCATTAGAATATGAAATAATGTACGATTTTTATAACAAAAATTATGGTGCTGATGACCCAACAACTAAAATGCTAAAGGAAATGCTTGATGCAGCCAATAGTAAAGTAACTGATGCTTTCAAAAAACCAGGATTTATTGGCAATTTTGCATTGGAAGATGCAACACCTGTTGCGGTTAATTATTTAACAAAATATGCTGATATTGAGGCATTGACTACAACCAAAGCACTATTGGTAACAACATTAGAAAAAAACCTTATAGACAGCCAAAATAACGTACATAATTTTTTCGTTATTGATGAAGCAATTCCTGCAGATAAAAAAGGCAAACCTAAAAGAGCGTTTATTGTTGCTGGCAGTACTGTAGGTGCTTTTGTACTTTGTGTTTTCATATTGCTTTTTATAAACAGCATTAAACTTTCAATAAGAAATGCAAAAGTTATTCAAAAACAAAGCGAACTTGAAAATAAAAGATTAAAAGCTATTGCAGAAAATAATATAGACACTACCTCTAATGATGCTAAATAATATAGGAATATTAAATAATACTTTTAAATTAGAGTTCAACAATAAAATATAATAATTTATAAATTCTAATTTATAATTATATGAATTATAACCATACACAGACAACACCATTGCACAAAATCTATGATTTTAATAATAAAATCACTCCCTTTAGTGCAATAATCACAACATTATTGATAAGCGGTCTTTTTATACTCGCTTTCACAATACATATAGAATTGTATGTATTGTTAGGTGTTATTTTGCTGCCTTTGCTATGGTTAATGATTAATTATCCAAGAACTTGGATATATTTTATTGTAATGACATTTATTGTATTTATGCGTGGGGGTGAAACAGAATTAAATATTTTCCACGTATTGGCAGGTATATTTTATGATTCCTTCTTATTAATTTGGTTCTTGTACAAGAAACTTGTCAAACGAGAAAAATTGCTGCGTGGATTTGCAGATCAACTTTTCATCTTTTTTTACTTGATATTAATTCTTAATTTATTTATTGCAGTTGGAAACGATGTAGACTGGTTTGATTGGCTGCGTGAATATTTACTTTATTCATTAATTCTATATTATTTCCCTATAAGAGAATATTTTAAAGAACCTAAGCATATAATTAAACTATTATTTTTAGTTGGAGCTGTAACTATTGGATTAGATTTGGTACAGTTCTACAATTACATTAAAATCCTAAAAAATATTGTCTATGCTTATCAATTCTCAAATAGTATGAGAATTAATCAACATATATTTACAGCAGTTGGTTTTTCTGGAATAGCATTTTTCTTCTATTTCAAAACCTTACGTGAAAAATTATTCTCCTTTATTGTAGCTGTACTTTCAATATCAGCTTTAATTTCAACATTATCACGTGCCTTTTGGGTATCACTATTCGTGATGATTGTTGTTTTCTTGTTCTATTTGTCAAAAAAACAATTAATACAATTAATATCTTTGTTTTTATTATTTATCGGTGTATCCGTAATGACCTTAAATACATTTATGCCTGATAAAGCCAATATCTTTTATAAGTATTTAGGTCAGCGATTTACTTCAACAGGACAAGGTAAAAAAGATATTTCTGTAAGATCAAGACTTTATGAATTTAACAAAGTAACGTCCTTAATTGAAGAAAGTCCTATATGGGGACATGGATTACGATATGAATTTTCATTTTTTGAAAATATAAAACAAGCTACTAAAAAAACATCTTTTGTGCATAATGGATATTTAAATATTAGCTATAAAACGGGAATTCCTCTTGCTATTGCTTTTTATCTACCTTTGCTTTTATACCTAATTCAAGGATTTCTAATTTCAATTAGAACAAGCTCCTATTTGCATCGAACATTGTCAATTTGCAGTTTTTTGACTTTATCTATGCTATTTGTAACAAATTTTGTTACATCAAGTTTTTTGTTTAGAGATGGATTGATGACAACAGCATTGGCTATTGCTTTTATCAGCGTTTCTATTGAACACTATAATAATAATGAAAAAGAAAGAGCTCAACAGCCGCCAAAATTATTATTATAGATGATAATATATATTTATATATTATTTATCTTATGAATAAATAACACGAATTTTAAAATGATATATCAACAAATTATAAATATAATTATGAAAAAAATATTAATTATCTTTGCTATTTCTATATTATTAATAGAAACAGGATGTACTAAAAAGGAAAACAAGGAATTAAAAGACAGCAATTCTGCAAAAACAGTAAAGAGCGAAATACAATATAATCAAGATTCTACCCTGCGTTTCGCAAATATAAATTGGATGCCTTTAGAAGGTGAAGGAAGTATTAATGACGATATTATTCCCGCAAAAGCATCCAACGTATTTGTAGATGACGCTGGACGCCTACATCTTAAAATGGTAAAAATGCACGGTGGATTTTATGGAGCAGAAATAATTGCAGATACCCTTTTTGATTTAGGAGAATTTACTTTTGAAATAGACACTGATATGTCTAAAATAAGCAAAAATGCAGAATTACGTTTTAGACTAATAAATCCTTCATCTACTATAAGAAAAGGAATAGTTGAAACTGGTATTTCTTTAGGTTATGAAAATTCAAAACAATATCCTTTAAAATTTTATTCAATCAATACAAATTCTGAAAATATTGAAAAGTATTATTATAGTAAGCCTTTAAACAATTCAAAATCTAAATTCAAAATTGTAATG
>JAFRQN010000319.1 GCA_017428585.1 Bacteroidota bacterium
CAATACCAAATATTGTATAAAATATAGATTTACCAAGAGGCATTATTTCCTCCTTTTCTAATTCATCATTTTTTCTACTACGAAGAGCCATTTTAACAAGATAATAAATAAATACTGAGAAGAAAAGTAATACAACTATTCCATCTGTTCTAAGAAAATTATTCTTTATGCCTTTATCAAAAACACTATCAGATAAAACAGTACCAAATACTGTCATCATTAAAATCATCATTGGAAGTTCTTTTTTTACTGTATTATCATTAACTACTAAAGGTTTAATTACTGAACTAACTCCTAATATTAATAGGACATTTAAGATATTACTACCAATAACATTACCTAAAACAATATCATGATTACCTGAAATAATAGATTTAATACTAACTGCAAACTCTGGAGCAGAAGTTCCAAAAGCTACAATTGTTAAACCAATTAATATCTTAGGTACTTTAAAATTCCCTGCTACACTTGATGCACCATCAACAAATATATCAGCACCTTTTATTAATATAAAAAAACCAACAACTAATAATAGAGAATTTATTAACATATCCTAACCCTTTCTAATATATAAAATATATCATTAAATAGTATTTTATTCAAGGGTTAAAAATAAAATATCCACAAGAATGTGGATAAAATTATTTAATAGTTATTTTTTGTCCTATTTTTAATTTATCAGCGTTTAAATTTCCGTTCTTTTTAATGATATCATTAACTGATACATTATATTTTTTTGCTATTTTGGACAAATTATCGCCATCTTTTACTGTATAAACGACACCAGATTTTTTACTGCTTTTCTTTGAAGTTGTTTGAGTATTTTTTGAATTAGATTTATTTGCAGAATTAGAATTATCAAGATTTAATACTTGACCAACAATAACTTTATCGCCGTCTAAATTGTTCCATTTTTTCAAGTCACTAATAGAACAATTATTTTCAGCTGCTATTTTGGATAAATTATCGCCTTCCTTTATTGTATAAGTACCCTTGCTTGTTTCTTTGCTTGTTTGCTTTGGAGTTGATTTAGTATTATTTTCTGTTTTAGTATTGTTAGCAGCAGTAGATGTATTGCCATTGCCGTTAAGATTCAATACTTGGCCTATAATAACTTTATCATCATCTAAATTGTTCCATTTTTTCAAGTCACTGATTGTACAATTATTTTCAACTGCTATTTTGGATAAATTATCGCCTTTTTGAACAGTATAAGTTTTATTATTTTTTACTGTTGATTTTGATGAAGTTTCAGTCTTCTTGTTTGAAGAAGTATTTTTTTCTTTTACTGTATTGTTTTGGTTTGATTTATTATCATTTAAGATTGATGATTTATTGTTGTCTTTTACTTGTTCTTCTATACTATTTTTAGATGAAGAGCCATTTTTTGATAACACTCCCAATCTTTCTGCTTCTTGCTGTGAAATAATAATCGTAGTTCCTTCTTTAAGTATTTCTTCATCTATAGGAAGTTTATTCCAATTTCTAATATTAGCAGTGCTTATTTTATATTTAGCAGCAACACTATAAATAGATTCACCTGTTCCCACTACATGATAATTTGGATTATTTGATACAACTTCAGTTTTTGGTTTTAGACCATCTGTTGTATATATCAAAGTTGACTGCATATAATTTTTGCCGCCTATAGGAATTCTTAGTTCCAAATCATTTGGCAAGGAAATATTTTTGCCATTTAAGTTATTTAATGTTATTAATTCATCGATAGCAACATCATATTTTTCAGAAATAGATATAACATCTTCGCCCTTGCAAACTTTATGAGTTAAATAAGGCTGTTTTTCTTCTAAAGGCAGTTTGTCAAAATTTTCAATAAAGTGTTCTGCTGTACCTAATGGAACTCTTAATCTATAATACTTTCTATCAGGTGGAGTTATATCATATAACAATTCTGTATTTAAATCACGAATTTCTTGTATTCCTACGCCTATAGCGCTTGCAATAGCTGCAAGATTAGTAGCTTGTTTTATTTCTATTACATCGTATAAAAATTCTGGTTCATATTCTATAGATTCTAAATCAAAACCATATTCAGTTGGATTTGTTAAAATTTTTACCAAAGCTAAAAACAACGGAACATAATTTTGAGATTCATTAGGCATTGCTATATTTTTCTTTGTCCTCAAATCCCAGTATGTCGGTTTTTCCAAATTAGTTTGTTTTAATGCACGACGGACATTGCCCCAGCCCCAATTATAAGCAACAAGAGTTAAATGCCAATCATTAAATTCTACATACATATCTCTTAAATATCTCAAGCCAGCACGTGTTGATTTTATAGGATCTCTTCTTTCATCAACCCATATAGATTCACGTTTATTTAATCCATAGTCTAAACCAGTTGGATACATAAACTGCCATAGACCAACAGCGCTTTTAGGTGAAACACTTGTAGGATTATAAGCGCTCTCTATCATAGGAAGTACTATTATTTCTTCTGGCATTCCTTCTGTTCTGGCAAGTTCTGTTATCATATTGTACCATCTTCTTGAACGTTTAAGCCAACCAGTTATAAATTGACGTCCTCGACCAGTTGTCAAAAAATTAATTTGTTTTTCAACAGCAGGATTATCTACCAAAGGAATCATTAATTCTGTAGTATCAGGCAGTTTAAATACAAATTTATCATTTTTTGTACTTGTTTTTTTAGGATTATTAGACGTAATGACTTTTGGTTCTTTTGAAACAACATTTTCTTCAAATAGACGTTCTTTAGATATATACATATTTAATGTATTTTCTGTATTGACATCTATTATTGCTGCATATTTTTCATAATCGGCAATAATATTTTTAGAAAGATCTTGAAAATCTTCGTTATTTTCTATTTCAGGATAGCTGACTAATTTATTCAAGCCATTCAAAGCATCTTCAAATAGTTTTACCGCCTCGACTGTATCGCTGCGTTGAACACAAATAAGACCTTTTATATATTTTTGTCTTGCAGTTTCAATAGTAGATTCTATTAATTCCTGAGTGATTATTTTTACAGTTTTGTTTTTATCCAATGGAGAATAACTATCTGGAAACTTTGGAGTTGATTGTTCAGGATTTTTTTGCTGCTTTTGTGGATTAATTTTTACATTTGGTTTATTTTTCTGAGTATTAGGATTGACTTGTATTGGTTGTTTTTTAGGCTTATTATTATTAATATTTGAGTTGTTTATATTTTGATTTTGCTGAACCTGTTTTACAGGTTGTTGAGCAAATATATCTGTATTAGCAAACATTAAACTAATACAAATAATAATTAAAAATACAGGGTTAATTATTTTTATATTAAGCATAGGATAATTTTCTAAAGTTAAAAAATAAGATTCTTTTTATACCACTCTACAAATTTACAAAAAATACATTAAAATGTCAAATTTCTTATACACTTTTTAAAATTAGATGATTCTTTTTTATCCGCCTAATATAAATAAATATAACCGTATCTTATATAAATATAAAGAAATATACTAATAATTTACCAATTTATATGTTTTTGGTTTAGAAAAAGATAAAGTTTCAAATTTATTCTTTTCAAAAACAACATCTTGATATTCTATTTCTACTTTTCCACTTAAAGAATTAAATTCTATTGTTATATTATTTGGAAAATTATTTTTGTATGTTTTATATTTTACATTAAAAACAGTTAAATTATTAATGTTGTTTCTTTGATATTTAGAAAATAAATTGTTTTGTTTTTTTACAGAAACCAATTCATTTCCATCTGTATGCATATATTCGAAATACTCTTCTTCATTTGTTGATTTTAAGTATTTAAAATTATTGACATCAACAGGAAGCACAGCCTGCAAAAGACATATTAAGTCGTTAAATTCTAAAGGAATATTTATTAATTTTTTCAATGTTTTTGCATTTGGAATACCAGTATAAGTTGTACTTTCTAAATTATTGTTCATAATAAAATAATCTTTTTTTGCAAATAGTTTTCCAACAGGAATTCCAAGAGGACCATAAACTTGAATAAGCAGTGAATCAGTGTGTGCGATATTGATTTTTGCTGTTGCGCTTTGATTTAGATCAGGAAACGCAATTTTAATTTTTGCTTTTAATGATATATTATTATCTGAATATGATTTCAAAGGCAGTTTAACAATAGGTTCTTCTTCTTTTATATTAATTTCTTTGTTTTCTGTATCTTCTTTTTGGTCTAAAGTTGAACAACCAATAAAACTAATTAAAAATAAAAAAATGAAAAAACAATATTTGTTCATAACTATATAAATTATTATTAAATAAAATTATAAAAATTAATATGATTTTAATTATATTTGTAATTTAATAGATTTTATTAAGATACAAATATACGAAATTTATATGAATAAATATGAGTCCATTATAGGATTAGAAGTACATGCTCAATTACTAACTAAAACAAAAGCATTTTGTTCATGTTCTACTGTTTTCGGAGCTTCTCCAAATACAAATACTTGTCCTATTTGTCTTGGTTTTCCAGGCACTCTGCCTGTATTAAATAAAGAATTAGTTAGAGATATAATTAAAGTAGGTATTGCCACTAATTGCAAAATTAGACCAGTATCATCATTTGCTCGTAAAAATTATTTTTATGCTGATCTTGTAAAAGGCTATCAAATTACTCAATTTGATGATCCTATCTGCTATGATGGACATATAGATATAGAAATTTCTGATGATGAACGCAAGAAAATTGGAATTACTCGCATTCACATGGAAGAAGACACAGGCAAAGGTATTCACGACTTAGATATAGATTCTTTAATGGATTATAATAGAAGCGGTGTTCCTTTGATTGAAATCGTCAGCGAACCTGATATGCGAAGTGCAAAAGATGCTTATAATTACCTGATAGAATTAAGACGTATCTTGGTATATCTTGGTGTATGTACAGGCAATATGGAAGAAGGCGCTTTAAGATGCGATGCTAATGTTTCTGTTAGACTAATGGGTTCAAAAGAATTTGGAACGAAAACAGAAATCAAAAATATGAACAGTTTCCGTAATGTAGAAAAGGCTATTGATTTTGAAATAGCGCGTCAAATAGATTTATTGGAAAAAGGTGAAGCTGTAGTGCAGGAAACTCGAATGTGGGATGGCCAAAAACAAATCACTCGTACAATGAGAACCAAGGAAACATCTGTTAATTATCGTTATTTCACTGAACCAGACTTAATTAAAGTTAATGTTTCTGATGAAATGATAAATGATATTGCTAAACAGATTCCAGAACTGCCTTCTAAACGCAAAGAAAGATTTATAAAAGAATATGGTCTTCCAAAATATGATGCCTCTGTTTTAGTTGAATCTCAAGATGTTGCTCAATACTATGAAGATGTTTGCAGCGTTTTGACTGCCAAAAACGAACATAATTATAAATTAGTCAGCAATTGGATAATGACCGAAGTTATGCATATATTGTCAGAACGCAGCATAACTATAAAAGATTTAAATTTACCGCCAAACTTAGTTGCAGAATTGATTGAATTATTTTCTAACGATGTTATTTCCAGCAGAGTGGCAAAAGACATATTCCCTGAAGTTGTAAAAGATGGAATTTCTCCTAAAAAAATAGTTGAAGAAAGAGGGTTAGCACAAGTTTCAGACACACAGTCCATTGAAAATATTGTAAAGAAATTAATTGAAGAAAATCCTGAAAGCGTTGAAAAATTTAAGAATGGAAAGAAGAATATTGTAGGGTTCTTTGTCGGCAATACAATGAAGCAAATGAATGGCAAAGCAAATCCAAAAGTAATAACTGAAATTGTAAACAAATATCTTTCAAATTAAACTCAGTTATTTATTAGCTATTAATATAGATGGAAAAAATACAGCATCCTGATAGAATCGAAAAAGTTTACGAGTTTACTATTCCTAAGGGTCAATCAAGTGAAAGATTAGATAATTTTTTAACTCGTATGATACCAAATGCTACCAGGACTAAGGTACAAAAAGCAATAGCTGCAGAACGTGTATTGGTTAATTCCAAAACAAAAAAACCAAGCTATAAGATAGCGCCTATGGATCATATTCTATGTACAGTGATGAAACTTCCTCCTATAGAATTGATTCCTGAAGAAATTCCATTAAACATCGTTTATGAAGATGATTATTTAATTGTAGTCAATAAGCCGGCTGGAATGTGCGTCCATCCTGGTATTGGGAACAGATATGGAACGTTGGTAAATGCCCTGTTATATTATTTTGGAATTAGAGATTCTATCAATATTGAAGTAACTGATTTGGATGACGATGACAATGAAAATGATAATGATGAATTAGCAGAATCAGATGATTTAGCAGAACAAGACAATGAGTCTTATATTAATATAAATGATATTCAGATTAATGGTGTACGTCCTTTTTTAGTACATCGTATTGACAAAGATACAACTGGTCTTTTAGTTGTTGCAAAAACGCTTGAAGTACATAGAGGTTTGTCAGAGCAATTTTCAAAAAAAACATCAACAAGAGAATATAACGCTATTGTATGGGGAAAGCCTAAAAAAGAGCGTGGAACGATAGATGGAAATATTGGCAGATCGCCTAACGATAGAAAAGCTTTTGCTGTTGTAGAACATGGTGGAAAACCTGCTATTACTGATTATGAAGTATTAGAGTATTTTTTATATACTTCTTTGCTAAAATTTAATCTTCATACAGGTCGAACTCATCAGATTAGAGTTCATGCCGCTTCAATCGGACATAAACTATTTGGCGATGTCAGGTATGGAGGTGATAAAGTATTGTTTGGAAGAGAAAATCCTCAGTGGAGAAATACAGCATTAAAATATTTAACTGCAAATCCACGCCAAATGCTCCATGCAAAAACATTAGGTTTTTTACATCCTATTACAAAACAATGGATGGATTTTGATTCTGAACTCCCTGACGATATGTTGGAACAAATAGAAAATATGAGAAAGTTTATTAAATAATTTTTATAAATATTTTTTTTAACAAAGATGAAAAAGATCAAAAAATCAAAAAATCAAAAAAAACAAGCAAATAATCAAGCAAATAATGTAAAACCAGCAAACACAGCTGCTCCAGCTGCAGCTCCTGCTCCAGCTCCAGCGCCTACACAAGCACCTGCTGCTAAAGCTGCTCCTGTTCAACAACCTGTTGTTAAAACAGTAAAAGTTGGTTCTGTTGTATTATTCCATTATCGCAAAAAATTAGCTTATAATAATGCGGTTATTGAAGATTCACGTCTTAAAGTGCCATGCAAAATTATTGAAGGCCAACACAGAGTAATGATAGGACTTGAAAAAGGCATTCTTGGCATGACTGTTGGACAAACTAAAGAATTTTTTGTACCTGCAGCTGAAGCTCATGGAGAATTAACAACAGATGAAATCGTTGTATTAAAGAAAGCGCAAATCAGCAAAAACTTTAATTATAAAGTTGGTCAAGTTCTTATGTTTAAAGGTGCAAATGGTGTTAATATTGCAGCTGAAATCCTTAAAATTACTCACAGTTCTGTAATATTAAATACTAATCATCCTTTAGCTGGTGAAGATTTAATCTTTGAAGTACAAATTTTAGATATAGCATAATAAATAATAATATAGAGATATGGATAATACTGCAAAAAAAGGAAATACGGTTAAAGTACATTATTGTGGCAAATTAACAAATGGCGAAATATTTGATGAATCTCGAAAGAGAAATGAGCCATTAGTTTTTACTTTAGGAACAGGGCAAGTTATTCCTGGTTTTGAAAATAATGTAGAAGGAATGTCTATAGGTGAAAAAAAAGAGTTTATTATCCCATCAAAAGATGCATACGGGGATAGAACTGAAGATTTAATTATTTCTATCCCTAAAAAAAATCTTCCTGATGAACTCGATTACAAAGTAGGCGCACACATGCGCTTGCAATTAGCTCCGCAAATAGAAGCGGAAGTTGTAATTGTTGAAGTAAAGGATAATGAAATAGTATTTGATGCCAATCATAAATTAGCAGGAAAAGACTTAATTTTTGAAGTAGAACTTTTGGAAATTGAAAATAAATAATTGATTATAATATGAATGTTTTAGTAACAGGTGCAACTGGTTTTATTGGAAGCCATGTAGCAGATAAATTGCTTGCGAAAGGATATCATGTAAAATGTCTTGTTCGTGAAACAAGCAATTTACGATGGTTGGAAAATAAAAACTTTGAATTGGTAAAAGGTTCTCTATCAAATACTCAATCTTTAGAAAATGCTGTAAAAGATGTTGATTATATATATCATATCGCTGGAAACACTTCTGCAAAGAATTTAGAAGGCTATATGCAGGGAAATTGTCAGGGAACTATTAATTTAGTAAACGCTGCATTAAAAGTAAATGACAATATACAGCGTTTTTTGTATGTTAGTTCACAAACTGCGTGCGGACCTGCTTCTTCATACGAAGAACCTACTACAGAGGATATGCCTTTAAATCCGATAACAAATTATGGTCGAAGCAAAAAAGCTGCAGAAGAAGCATTGGATAAATATAAAATGGACATCCCTATTACCATAGTTAGACCGCCTGCAGTATATGGTCCAAGAGATACAGAAATTTTATCTATTTTTAAAATGATAAAATTCAGTATTGCAGCATATATGGGATTTGACAAAAAATATGTCAGCTTAGTTCATTCTGAAGATTTATCGCGCGGCATTATTGAAGCGGCAGAAAGCAGAAAAACAATCGACAAAAAATATTTTATTTCTTCTGATGATATATATACTTGGAAACAAGTATATAATGTAATG
>JAFRQN010000320.1 GCA_017428585.1 Bacteroidota bacterium
ATCAAAGTTGGATGAACTGGAAGTGTTGATTTTAAGCTGGAATGCTATTTCTTCTCTTCCTGCTGAAATAGGAAACTTTAAGAAATTAAAAGTATTGAGTCTAAGCAATAATCATTTAAAAACTCTTCCTAATGAATTATGCAATCTTGCATCTTTGGAAGAATTGATATTAAATGAAAATGATTTGTTGGAACTGCCTGAAGCTATTGGAAAATTGTCTAATCTAAAAAAACTAAGAGTTGGCGGCGGATATCTAAAAACTTTGCCTGAATCTATTTCCAATTTAACTAATTTAGATAAATTAGAGGTACATCAAAACAATTTGACTTCCCTGCCTCAATCAATAGGAAATATGACTAATTTAACTAAATTAAGAGCCTATAACAATTTATTGACTGAACTGCCTGAAAGTCTTTGCCATTTAGCTAAATTAAAGAAATTAATCCTTTATAAGAATGATTTGGAAAGACTTCCTGAAGATTTTGGGAATTTGGAAAACCTTACTGAATTGGATATAAGCGTAAATGAATTAAAGTCTATGCCTAAAAGCATCAATAAATTGAAAAATTTAAGAATTGCCAATTTAGGACGAAATAATTTTTCTACTGAAGAAAAAGTACGCATTCAATCAGAAATAAACAGCACTTCTATTAACTGGAACTAATAGTTTTATAAATTTAAAATAAAAAAGAGGCAACTATTTGCCTCTTTTTTTATGAAAGATTATTTTATTCTATTAACAGAATGCTTCTTTATTAATTCTATTGCCCATTTTTCAACTTCTTTGTTATCTTCAATAACAAATTCTTGTCCCATAGGTGCAGATTGAAAATAATTATCTTTACATTCATATTTAAGACGTGGAACTATTAAGTCTTTAAGGCAAGTTGGCAAATTATCACAACTCCAACGTGTACTATTCCAATATGTTTTATCAGGTTTTTGTTGTGTTAAATCCAATTTTGAATCATATTTAAACATACCATAACCAGCAACATCTAACTCCTTAGAATCAATCTTTAACCTTTTTCTTGCAATATAGATTATGTTATTATTTTTTATTTTACAACAACAAAAATGAGGGTGCTTTTCATATTCAATGTAATACTTATTATTATCAATAATTTTACCTGCTTGTAAATAGCCAAACATTACATGTCTTCCACCATTTTCTTTATTTTTAATAATATACTTATCATCTTTAACTGCTACATCATTAAATAATCCAAAGAAAATAAAAATATCATCTTTCCTTACATCTTTTAATTCTGTTGCAGCCCTGCCATGTTGTCCAAATATTCCTACTTTTTCTAATTCTTTTATTGAGTAATTGCCTAAGCACGGATCTAAATGACAATGTGTAGCTTCAGATAATAAAATTTCATCTACAATTTTATTATTTTTCTTTATCTTTATTGTATTTCTCTTTTTTCCCTTACCATTATATAAATTACTCATCATATTATATAACCTGGTATCATTTGAGTATTTATAACTTTTACACTTCTCATAATTACAACATTTAGAACAACATGGAATAGGCAATGATATCATTTTTCTAAACCCATCTTTATCTTTTTCTGGTAATATAAGGCTTGGAAAACCGCCATTGCTTGAATCAAAGCCTTTTCTGCTTAAAATAACTTTTATATGTTTCTTCTCTTTTTTCATTATATAATCTATCTCTTATATTTTAAGGCAATTATTTTTTAATATATATTTTCTCTTTCCCATAATAGCAGCTTTTGTTCTACAAGCTACTTTTTTATCTTCCTTGCAACTGCATCTCGAACATCAAAGAATTATTCAAATATATCTAAATATTGAATATTTACAAAATATTTATGTATTTTTAAATCAAAATAATTTAATAATATAATTTTATATTAAAAATTATAATTCACTAAATTAATGGAGAATTTAAAATGGCAAAAAAACTTACAAAAATTGAATTATGGGAAAAGCTAGCACAACCAGATGAATATGGAAGAACACGCTGGGTTAGTGTTAAAGAATTTGTCGGAGAATATCAAACATTGCAACTATTAAATGGTTCAGGCTGGGCAAGATCTGACGGAAGTTTTGGTAGAAAATATATAATTGAAAAAGACAAAAGTATTACACCACGTAATAAAATTGATGCTATAAGAACAATCGGATTCAATACAGAAAATAAATATTCATCTTATATTGATCCTAAAATTAAAAAAGAAATTCAATCAAAACGTTGTGTTGTTCTTGGTACTTCTAAGCCTGAAGTTGACCATAAGAATGGAATGAAAAACGAAAATAGAGTTATGCAGAATAAAAATCAAAAGATATCTGATTTTCAACCATTAAGCAAAGCAGCTAACGACGCAAAAAGACAATATTGTAAGGAGTGTAAACGTACTCAAATACGATATGATGCAAAACAACTTGGTTATCCTATGTCATATTATGCAGGAACTGCTAAACATAATTATGAAGAAAATGCATGTATAGGCTGTTATTGGTATGATCCAATTGAGTTTAAACACCATTTAGAAGAAAAAAAATAATATATTCATTTTTATTTAAAACAGAAATTTTTCTTACCATAACTCAATCGAAAGAATATTATTATAATTCCCATAATAATTGTTAGAAGCAATATGGATGAAAAAAAGGTGAAGTTTTTACTTCACCTTTTTAAATACAAATATATATTCATGTTTAAAAATGTAGAAATCACTTGCAAGAGCACGATATCGCCATATTCCCTGATTATTTGCTTTACCTTTAGTATCACCAAAATTTTTTACTAAAATAGCTTTTAATAGAAATCCTTTTTGAAGCATAATATTCATACAATAAAAACCCAAAGGAATAACTTGACTATTTGCATATTTATCACCCATTACAATAGAACAATATCTATTCTTTTCAAGATATCTTGTAGTATTGTCTACAACATTACCAAAAGCATCTAAGAAGTCAATAAGTGAATGACTATTAGATAAATCACTAGGATTATCAGAAAACTTAATTATATCCCAATATGGAGGATGCAAAACAACAAACTGAATCTTGGAAATTTTGTTTTCTTCTAACAATACACCGATATCTATTATTCGACTATCTCCTACATAAGCCTTTGTTTTTACATTAGGATTAAATTCTTCATTTATTCTCTTTATAACATCACTAACTACACTAGGTTGAATATCTATACCTATTGAATTTCTTTCCATTCTTTGGGCTTCTATTAATGATGTTCCACTTCCAACAAATGGATCAAAAATCCAATCACCTCTTTTTGTAAATCTAGAAAAAAGTTGATGTGGAATTTGTGGAACAAAATTACCATGATAACTTCCTGTATGTACTCCAGAATTATCACGTTTATCAATAATCCAAAGCGTATCTGTATTTATTTCATCGTATTCTTTCCATCTTGACATATCAATATCATTATAATGTGACATACTATACCTCCTTAATCAAACAATGTAAATACTCCGTTGTTGAATTAGCACCATTATTCCTATTTTCATCTTTATCCGCTTTAAACCGTCTATATTCCTGAGAAAATTGCTTATACTGACCATATTTTGACATTATTTCTTTGATTGTTTTAAAAGACATTAACCCTTCATTATTATAGCTAAGAAAGATATATTTGAACTTAGCATTTGCTATTAGATCTTCAAAAACTACAGATACATTCTTAGATGAACAATACTCGCTTTTCTGTTTAGAAGAATCTCGTAATCCAGTGATACCTTTCAGAACAGGATTATCATATCTCGCGATTGTTTCAAGTACATGATAATTTGAACAGTATTGTCTTGAATTATAAGGTGGATCTAAGTATAAAACATCTCCTGAAATATTGCGTATAAGTTTGTTAATATCTTGATTGTAAACTTTCCCCTTTATTCCTTCTATAATAGGAAGTGCCTCTAGAACGAAATCTTTTTGAGCTGTCTTCTTGACATGTTTTAAAAAAGCTCCGTAAACAGAAGCTGTATTTGCATATTTATCAATAGAATTAATCAGACTTGCTAAATAAAAGAAATATGTTCCCTCGTCAATCTCGCCTGTGTTAAATAAGCGTTCTAATTCACATCGAATGGCATCACAACGCATACCATTTTTATCAGTAAAATAATTTCTGCCACTACCAGACCCTTCACAATAGTTATAATATACAAATCCTTTTATTCCTTCAAGATTATTAAAATAATCTAGCAAGTTCATGTCTATGTTTTTGTCATTTTCAATATAATGCTTATTTAAAACATAACTATAATATTGGATGTCATTTGCAATAACTCTACACTTATGTTTTTTATATTCACTACCAACTATCCCAGTTCCTGAAAACAAATCTGCAAACACATATTGCGATTCATCGTTATATCCAGTTACACTTGAAATTGTATTCTTTATAAAATTGAGTAACGAATATTTTGAACCAATATAATTCATTTTTCCCCTTTATTTGTCAAAAACTTATCACAAGTATATTAATATATTACAATATAATACTTTTTTTATAAATAATAAAATCAAATATATTTCATCAACATAATTTTATAAAAAACCTGCCAAGAATAATCCTGACAGGTTTATTATTATTTTAAAAAATTCTTAATCATCATATCGTTCTAATTTGAAAGATTCGCCTAAATATAATTTTCGAACTTCTTTATTATCTGCAATTTCCTCAGCAGAACCAGAAATATATATATTACCATCAATCAAAATATAAGCTCTATCTGTAATAGACAACGTTTCATGTACATTATGGTCAGTAATCAAAACGCCAATACCCTGCTTTTTTAACTGCCTGACCATTGTCATAATGTCTTCAACTGCGATTGGATCTATTCCAGCAAAAGGTTCATCTAATAAAATAAATTTAGGATTTGCAGCTATTGTACGAGCTATTTCACAGCGCCGGCGTTCACCACCAGAAAGCATATAGCCTTTGCTTTTCCTTATATGTGTTATATGAAAATCTTCCAATAACTGCTCAAGACGTTCTTTTCTTTGCTTGCGGTTCAAAGGCTGCAATTCCAAAATGGACATGATATTATTTTCTACCGTCATCTTCCTAAACATAGATGCTTCCTGCGGCAGATAACTGATTCCAAGTCGAGAACGCTTGTACATCGGCTTGTTAGTAACTTCTTTGTCATCCAGAATTACCTCGCCGCCGTTTGGAGTAATCATACCGACTATCATATAGAATGTAGTCGTCTTTCCAGCTCCGTTAGGACCAAGCAGACCTACAATTTCGCCCTGCTTTATCTCAACGGAAACACCTTTTACAACCGTTCTTTTCTTATATTTCTTTACTAAATTGCTAGCTTTTAATACCGACAATGAAACCGACGTCTGCGTTTCTGCTATATTTTGTTGATTAATATCTTCCATAGAATAATGACTATAAGAATAATATTTCTGCAAATTAAATAAAATTAGAGCATTTTATGCTGAAAAACTCTAACATCGCTTGTTGGATAAGCAAATGTCAAATTTCTCTTTTCCATTTCTGTTCTTAGACGCAAATTAACATATTGCTGTAAATCCATAGCTTCATTGTAAGAGTCGCCATAAGTTTTTTCAGTATCTATTACATGAAGATAAACTGTCTTAAATACATAACCAAAATCAGAGAAACCAATCAAATTAGAACGAACAAATTCTAATTTTTCAGGTTTTTCTTCGATTATCTGCTTAAATATATGAGGAATTTCTTCCAATTTTTCATTTGGCACATCTAAAGGTATTTGGATTTCCAAAGCGATTGCACGTCTTCCCGCTCTCTTGTAATTCTGTAGTTTTGAAGATGTAATTACACCGTTAGGAATAATAATTTCTTCACCATTTATACTTGATATACGAACGCTCTTTAATCCTATCTTTACAACAAAACCTTCAATATCATTAAATGAAATATAATCACCAATTTCAAATGGTTTGTCAGCAACAATAGAAACAAAGCTGAGGATATCGCCAAGGAATGTTTGAGCTGCCAAAGCAATCGCAATACCGCCGATACCGAAACCAGCTAACAGAGTGCTTATGTTATATTTTAGATTACTTAAAATAAAGAATACAGCTAAAATCCATATAACTACTTTAATAATAGGGAAAAGCAGATATAAAGCGCCGTCAGGCTTTCCTGTTGCCTTGTCCACAGAACTGCGCGCTATAATCCAATATCTTAATATGCTTATAATTATACGTGTAACTAACAGCGTAGCAATTATCATTACCACTGCATCACAATAAAAATCTACGGTTTTTGATAATTTTAAATTATAAACCGCCGTACAAACACCAGCCAAATAAACGAAAGGCATAAGCATCTTTCGTCCATTATCATGCATATAATTGCTGATTGTATCATACGAATGTTTTGAAAACTTATTAACTATCTTTACAAGCAATGTTATAATTCCCTTTAATGCTAAAGATAATATAATAAATACAATTATACCAAGACATATAGCAATAATATAATCAAGAACATGATTCTTAAAATATACTTTGCCTAATACATCATTGGCGAGCATTGTTTTATAAAATGGTATTTTGTGAATTAAATTACTAAGTATCATATATTTACCTAAATAAAATTTATAGTTAAAAATAATTAATCATATTATAATTGTTTTAATGTTTTTTTTAGTACTGGATGCATTAAACTGCCCGCTATTTCAACAGCAGGTTTCAAAGCAAAACTGCGTAAATGAAACAATGGATGCGGTACTTTAAGCAAAGGATAATCTATTATTTGATCTCCATAGAGCAAAATATCAATATCTATTATCCTGTCAGACCAACGTAGATTTTTTCTGCGTCCCATAGCAAATTCGATAGATTTGCACAAAAACAGCAGTTCTTTTGGCTCATATTCTACTTCTCCTAAAACAGCAGTATTCAAAAAAACATTTTTTGCAACACCGCCTTCAGGCAAAGTTTCATAAAGAGATGCTGTTTCTATATTTTGGACATTAATGCTTTTTAGATACTCTATGCACTCCTGTATGTTTTTTTCTTTATCGCCAATGCTTGTTCCCAATGCAAGCAGTACTTTTTTGTGTGTGCTGTTCACTTAAATAGTAAATCATTTAATTGTTTTCAATATTACAAACGGCTTTTCGTTTCCTCAACTTCAACATATTCTATATTTTGTGATATAGGAATATAGTATTTTCTTAAAGACAGCGATATTTTATCAATAGCTTTAAACTTTGTCAAAAGTTCATCTATTATATATTTTGCAAGAGATTCAATTAAATTAAAACGTTTGTTCTTAACTATATCAACTGTTACATTTATTATTTCACTGTAATCGACAGCCAGCTTTATATCATCATTTTTTGCAGTTTTTTGAGAATCATACCAAAATACAATATCAACTTGATATTTTCCGCCTAATTCTTTTTCGTTGGCAAGAACGCCGTGATATCCATATATTGATATATTCTTTATGGTTATCTTAGTACTCATTCCTATTCGCTCTTTTTAAGATATTTTGCCAAAGTTTTATTTAAGAAACGACCTGCCAAAGTTTCACCAACTTCTACGATTCTGCCATCAGGCGCTATCAAGATAGAGAATGGAATTTGCGTAATTTCAAATGTTCTTGCTATTGGCCCAGCAAACAATTTGGTTTCTATTCCATTATTCCATTTCAGCGTCCATGCTTCTTTTCTATACTCGTTAAGAAGGTCAAGACTTTCACAAAGACCTATTGTCACAATCTCAAAATCTTCATCATAATAATCATCATAAGCTTCTGATACATATCTTAACTCTTCATAATCTCCAGGTCCCAATCCCCAGAAATGAATCAATAAGTATTTTCCTAAAAAAGTAGTATTGTCAAAAACTATATTCGGATTATCAATTGATTTTACTTCAAAATTGACAATAGGAAGTCCAACTTTTATCCTCTTGTTAGGAGAGTATTTGTCCTTAGCAAACAAAGCCTGCGGCTTGCCAGCGTAATTTTCCTGTAATTTATTATAAAACTTATAACCTAACTCTTCATTTTTGTTCCTTTCAAAATAATAAACCACCGCTTGATACAATAAGTCGCATTTCAAATAGTCAAAATCAGAATTCTGCTTTAACAAATTTTGAAAATATATATTTTCAAATTGATTGTCAAGAGCACCTGCTACAGCATCCCATTTTACAGCAAAAGAATGCAGATAATCGCATCCAACATTATATTTCTTTGTAAAAGCATTAACTATGTCTTTATCTATTAAATTTGGATTTTTAGCTAAAACAAAGTTGGATGCTATATTAAAGTAGCAGACATAGAAAGGAAATAATGAAAAATCACCCTGATTTGAATATTTTTCTATTATCTCTTTGGCATTTTTTGCAAAATTGGTAGAAGTTGAAATAAAGACATTTGTATCATTTATTACACTCAAATTTCTTACTTCAAGATCTGCACAAGTAGTATTGTATATAGCTGCTTTTATATCTTTTAAATAGTTAATCACATTGGTATTTTTGGAAGAGAATACCACATCATCAAAATCAATATATGGCAATATTGTTGTTGGCAGATTCATATTCAAATCGTATGCCCTCTTTGACAATGAAAAGAATGGAATTGTCAGCTTGTCCACGCTGTCTATTGATACAACCAAATTACAAAAACCTTCTTTTGGAATCTCTACTATATATTTTCCATTATTCAATACTTCATGCTCTGTGATTTTCATTATACCATTATCATTATAAACAGATTTAATTTTTATAATTTTAAATGGCTTCCCTTTCAAATCGCTAATAGTACCAGAAACAAAACAGCTATGTTTTGTATTCGATTTTGAAGGCTTAATTATTTTTTTTGCAGCTATTGAGCTGTAAGCAATAGATACATTTAAAACAAGCAATATTGCAATAATCTTAAAAATAAACGATTTCATAATTATATTTACTTATTAAAAGATTCATAAATTAAAAGCAGCATATCAATTTATGATATTAAACAAAGATCTAATATCAAAAATGCTGAACTGCTAAACTGACAATTTTTCTGCTGTATCAATTATAGACAAGAACTTTTCAGGAACTAAAGCTGCTCCACCAATCAATCCGCCATTGACATTTTCAACAGCAAGAATTTCTGGCGCGTTCTTATCATTTAAGCTTCCGCCATAAAGCAGATATATATCTTTTCCTGCATTAGGATATTTTTTCTCAAAGTAGCTGCGCATCCAGTCATGAGCTTCCTTTACTTCGTTTATGCTTGCAGAAACACCAGTTCCTATTGCCCATACTGGTTCGTATGCTATTACTATATTCTTAATTTCTTCTTCAGAAATATCTGCCAAACATTCATCCAACTGTTTTTTTAATACATCGAAAGTCGTTCCATTTTTACGCTGTTCCAATGTCTCGCCTATACATAAAATAGTATTTAATTTATTTGTAAGTATAGCTTTGATTTTCTTGTTTATATCTGAATTTGATTCCTTGAAATATAGACGGCGTTCTGAATGCCCAACAATAATATATTGACATTCAACAGCCTTAAGCATATCTACTGAAATTTCACCTGTAAATGCGCCTTTTTGTTCAAAATAGCAGTTTTGAGCGCCAACTGATATTTTGGATTTGCAAACTTCCTTAAAAATACTATAAATATGCGTAAAAGGCGGGCATATAATAATTTTTGATTTTAGATTTGCAATTTGATCCACATTTAAAGCAATATTTTTTGCGATTTCAACACCATCTGTTATGGTTGTATTCATCTTCCAATTGCCAGCAATGATAAATTTATTCATGACTCATAACTCCCGTTACTTTAAAAATTTTATAATTGCGAAGCTGTTCATCAGATTCTAAACCTACTCCATTTATTATTTCTCTTGGAGTATTGATAGTAACAGCAACATCTGAATGTATTTTTTTATTAAGATTATTCCAGCTTAACTCCTGAGTTTCCAAACGAGTATGCGTGCTGTCCGAAACAACGACTACATTCCCTTTTGCAAACATATTTTTTGTAATATCGTCTATTTTAACTTCCTCTGCTGTCAAAACAACATTTGATCTGCCTGTTTTTGAATAAAACACAACTTTAACATTACCATCAAGCAATGAATAATTTTCACTGGTAAATACCTGTCCACGATCCGATTTCACAATAGCTTTAGTATAAGCAGAATCTATCAAAACAATTTTTAATTCACTGCTTATCTGATCTGCTTTTTGTTCTAAACTATCCGCTTCAGTATTGTCTGTATTTATTTTATGTCCAGCTTCCCTGCATGATGCAAATATAAAAACAGCAATAAGGAATATAAAACAAAATTTACTATTCATATAAACAATATTATAAATAACAAAAATACAAAATTATAAATAAATAATTAAATAATTAATTAAAATTATTTAATTTTATAACTATTAAGAATATAAGGACATTTATTTTTAATATTGATTTAGGAAATAACTCGCTTAAT
>JAFRQN010000321.1 GCA_017428585.1 Bacteroidota bacterium
TGTAGTATCTTCCCCAACTTATAATTTAAGTGATTATCAATTAGTATATGAACCAAATTCTCTTGAGATTCGTGGTTGGTATAATGAATGGATTGATTATAATTTGGATTCAGAATTTGAGTATGATGGTGAACATAATATCAGCGTAGTCATACATAGTCAAGCTCCAGAAGCAAGAACATCATCTTATTATTATTTAGCATCTGATTATGTTTATTATGGATATGGCGATATTACGAGGTATGGATATAACAGCAGCAGTATGACAGCTGCACCAACTACTTATGGTACAACTTCATATCGTCCTTTTATGAAGATTAACAGAGATGATATGAAATCTAAAGCATGGGAATATCCTGTTGATAATGATCACGCTTTAGCATGGTCATATAGTGAGGGCTATAGAGGTGGTTCAAATACTAATATGTATACGTATTATGATTATGGAGCCTTT
This sequence comes from Bacteroidota bacterium, assembly GCA_017428585.1. Classification (GTDB taxonomy): domain Bacteria; phylum Bacteroidota; class Ignavibacteria; order Kapaibacteriales; family UBA2268; genus JAAYTD01. Next base: position 455 of record JAFRQN010000321.1, read on the forward strand.
GAAGCTCAATATTCTGCTCCTATGTTAGGGAATATGCCAAGAACAATTAATAAGCTGAGATTTTTTGTTATGTATAGAAGTGGTACAATAGGAGGACAATCTCAGAGATTTAAAATATATCTTAAAAATGATGTACCTTCGTCTTTAGCATACGGAGCAAGCTGTAATCAGTCAGTAGATACATCTGATTATACAAAAGTATTTGATGGTACATACACATTAGCACAAAGATATGGTAATTTTTGGGTGGATTTCGAATTAGATAAGCCGTTCTATTATGACGGCAGTTCAAATTTATATATGCTGTTTGTATCAAATAATGGTTCTTATGTATATAATTATTATTATTTCTTTACATTCAATAATCCATCTTATTCAGGAAGATATACATATAGTTCATATTATCCAAATTGGCAGTATGGTACTAATTATTTCCCAATGTGTGATTTTGTTGGACCAGCAGATAAATCTGCAGTAAAAGTAGCGAAAGAAGAAGATGAAATAATAACACAGCATACATATTTAACATCAAGTTATTATACATATTTTCCTTATTATTCAAACCGCTATTCAGCAACAGAGTTCATCATACATAAAAAAGATTTAAATAATATGCCTCAACTGCTGCATAATATGGCGTTTTTAAAATATTCTTTAGGCAGTGTAGGCGGATATAGTACAGGTAAAACTAAAATACCGAATGTAACGATATATTTAAAAAATACAATCGATTCAACATTAGTAACCTCATGTACTGCAACAGGTACATTAAGAAATGGCAGCAGATATAGCGTGGGCGGACCATTAGATACATCAGCAAGTTCAGGTTATACACGTGTTTGGGGTAGAAGAGATATGCCAGTTACAGGTCAACAGAATGAATACTATATATTAAATTTTGACCAACCTTTCCAATATGACGGCAATAAGCATTTAAAAGTCTTGATTACTTATGATAGAGGCGATGCAAATACTCTTAATAATTATAATTGTTTCATGACTACGTATACATATTATTCACATGGTTATGTGATGAGATATATAACTAATGCTTCAACATGGCCGACAACTTCAACAAACTGGAATTCATATTTTAGTTATAGACCTTATGTAATATTTAATAAAGAATCATACGGCAATTCACCTGTTGAAATAGCACCATCGAGGAATAGAATTACAAAGGATGCTATAGAACTAAGACATTCAAATAATGGTTCAGTATATGCTTATGGCAGTACAACATCATTCTATAATTCTAATTCTTTTGCCACATCCTATCAAAATCAATGTTATGTTTCTGAAATGCTTTATACAGCTGCAGAATTGGGCGGCAGACCGAGAATAATAGACAAGATAGCATTTATGCCTTACAGTTATTCTGGTTCAAGTACAAGCAAACCATTTGATTTATATATAAAGAATACAACTACTCAAGGATGCTTGTATTATACAACTAATACTGCAACAACATACGATACATATATTAATTTTAATGGTTATACGAAAGTACTTGAAAATTGTACTTATATTCCAAAGGTAGACAGCATAGGCAAGTGGGTAGAGTTTAAATTGAAAGAACCATTCTTCTATGATGGAGAAAGTGATATTTTAGTGATGTATGTACCAAAAGCAACAGGTTCTTCCAACACCAACTATTATACTTGGTGTACTTATCAAAAATTTTCTTATGCTTTTAGATATAACACATCTACTTCTTATCCAGGTAGATATAATTCTGGTACTTCTTATTGTCCGATGATAAAATTTGTAGGTAGTGAAGTACCGCCAAGACATACATATAAATCATCAAAAGTAGTTCAATTGACAGGCAGATGTCCAGAAGGTGCACCAGATGTTCCAATAGTAGGGCTTAAGGTATCAACAAAGAAACCATTTGCACCATATTTGAATATGAATCAAATCATATTTAACGGCAAAAAATCATTGAATGCTAATCAAGTAAAATATGCAAAATGTTATTATACAATAGAAGATAAATTCTCAACAGAACATCAATATGGTGATAAAATCGAAGTTACTTCAAGCAATATAAACAAACTGGTATTTGAAAGCGATCAACCAATAGAAGCCAAAGTTGTATATTTCTGGCTGGCATACGATTTAAATGAAGATGTTCCAGCAGGCTCAGAAATAGATGCAAGCGTTGTAGAATTTACATTGGATTATGAAGGCGAAAAATCAACATATAGTCCAGATGATTATGATCCAGATGGATATAAAACGGTATATCCTCCACTCAAAGATAAAGTCTATACAGTTGGTGTAGATGTAGGTGCAGATTTTGAAAACTTATCATTATTGGCATTAGATTTTACAGAATTAGGAGCTAAACAAGATATAACAATACAAGTATTGACAGATGTATCAGATACAGCAGTTGCATATTTTGGCACAAATTACTTTGGAGATTATAATGTTACAATAGTTCCAGGCGATGATGTAGAAAGTGTAACATTGACAGCAGGCAAGAAAGTTGAAGAACCATATATTAGTTTATATAGATGCAACAACTTCTCAATCCAAGGCGATGGACGCTTGACAATATCAGCGCCTAAAGGAGCAATCAATGTAGAACATTCAGACAACTTCTCAGTAGATGGTACAGGAATAAGATCAGCGTCAGTAGATGCCAAAGATGCACAAGGTATTGTTATCACATCAAGCAATGGCATAACACTTACAAACAATAATATAAGTTCATGCTTTAATGGCATTAATTTAACAGAAGCAGAAAAAGTTGCAATAAGCGGCAATATCATAGGAGCAGCAACAGATACAAAAGCCTGCAGCCATGGTATAGTAATGACAGATGTATCCAATGCAGATATAGACAATAATCAATTCTTGAATATCTATGGATCAGATGAATCAGTTGGTCTATATTTAACAAATGCAGAAGATATAAGAATAATAAACAATACAATAAACGGCATGGGTTCAAAGAGCGGCGATATCATAGGTATATTATTTGATAATGCTAATAAAGTAGATATATATCATAACACAGTATATATTTATCCAAAGAGTACATCAACAGAATATTCCAATTCAGCCATTTTATATAATTTGACAGAATCAAAGAATATAAACTTATGCAATAATATATTGTACAGCAATATGCTATCTGGCGAAATAGATGCGGTAATGTATACAGCCAATACAAATATATCCAATCCATTTAATATGTTAGGCGGTAATATCTATTATTCAGCCAAAGCATTTGCAATGGATGCCAATGCATCAAAATATAATTTTGGAGATTGGAAACAAGTCGTAAGTATTTTAGGCGAAGGCAGAAATGAAACAAATTCATATTGGTATGAAGATATAGATGAAACAGGCGCGCATGTATTCAAATTAATATCCACTGAAGATTGTCATTTAGATGGACCATCAATAAGTGATAAGAATTTCTATGTACCATCAATATCAGCAGTATCAACAGATATGGATGGAGAAGATAGAGGCAGTCTTACAACAGCAGGCTCAGACCATGTAGCAATGGAATATAAACAAATAGAAACAGATTATCCATCAAATGCATACGATCCAGAACGCGAACCAATTTCAGAATTATCATTATGCGATAATGGAAAAGATGAATTATTCTTACAATATGAACAAGAATTTATAAAATGGGTTGATGAAGCTAATCGTACCTATGTACCAAAAACAGAGAATTTATGGGTAAGAATACCATTTGGCAAAGAAAACATGCCAGGTTTATATGACACATTAAATACTAATCCAGCATTCCATGTATTGGACGGCAGAATATATTCAAATGAATTAACATACGAATTATCAGGTAATTACAGAGTATATTCACGTATAGGCTCAAATGAATTTGTATCAAAAGATTTAGCAGTAACAATAACAAAACCTGTAACAATCTTAGAACAGCCAACAGATACAATATTAGCATGCAGTAATGCAGGATTAATAAATACAATAGTAGAATTAGATGGAACATATACAAAGTTACAATGGGAATATAGACCTGATGCAAATTCAGATTGGGAAGATGTATCAGGCAATGAAGACTTAGAATTGAAATTAAATACAACAGATGAAGAAGAATTGCATGCAATAGTAGGTGAATATAGATTACGTATTGAA
>JAFRQN010000322.1 GCA_017428585.1 Bacteroidota bacterium
AAATATATTATTCATACTGTGGGACCTAAAGTAAATAGAGAGCCTTCAAATCAAGATATAAAAGATTTAAGGAATTGTTACTTTAATTCATTAGAACTTGCTAAAAACAATAATTTAACAACAATCGCATTTCCGTGTATAGCTACTGGTTTATATGGTTTCCCTCAAGACAAGGCTTGTAAAACAGCAATTAGTACAATAGAAGATTATTTAAAAGATAATAAGGGGATTTTTAAACATATTATATTTAACGTATTTAAGAATGAAGATTTAGAATACTATAAAAATAATTTAAATAAAGATTGTTATAAAAATGACTGACATAATAAAAATAAAAGATTGGATTAATAATGCAGAAAATGTTATTATTGGTGCAGGAGCTGGATTATCCGATGCTGCAGGTATTCATTATACAGGTGAAAAGTTTGAGCATGATTTCAAAGATTGGATAAAAAAATATGGAATAGAAGATTTGTATACTTCATCATTTTATCCATTTAAGACAGAAGAAGAAAAATGGGCATATTGGGCTAAACATATTTATTTTTCTTATTATGAGAGAAAACATACTGAACTTTATAGGAAGTTATATGATTTAGTAAAGAATAAAAATTATTTTGTAATAACAACAAATACAGATGGTCAGTTTATTAATAATGGTTTTGATCAAGAAAAAGTCTTTGAAGTTCAAGGAAGTTATTCTAAGCTTCAATGTTCTATACCATGTCATAATAAACTGTATTATAATGAAGAACATATAAAAGAAATGTTGGATAATATAGATAATGATTTAAAAATACCTTCGGCTTTAGTGCCTAAGTGCCCAGTATGTGGCAAAAATATGTCAGTTAATTTAAGATGTGATAATACATTTGTAGAAGATGATAATTGGAATTTAATGCAAAATAGGTATGATAATTTTATAAAAAACAAATCTGATAAAAATCTATTATTATTAGAATTTGGAATTGGGTTTAATACACCTGGAATTATACGATTTCCTTTTGAACAAATGACTTATATACATGATAATTTTAAATTAATTAGATTTAATGATAAATATTCTGATATTCCTAAAGGAATACAAGATAGAGCTATTTCAGCGAATGATGATATTAGAGAGATTATTGATTTACTTTTGTAAATAAATAGATTAATACAAATATTATGAGAAAATGGATGATTACTGGTGTAAGTTCGGGATTTGGGTATGAACTTACAAAACAATTGCTCGAAAAAGGTGATAAAGTAATTGGAACAATTAGAAGTGAATCTTCAAAAGAAAAAATTATAGATTTTTTAGGAAATAAAAATTTTGAAGCACCCTATTTAGATGTATGTGATATAGACAAGACAAAAGAAGTTGTTGATAAAGCGTTTAAAAAGCATGGGAAAATAGATGTTATTATATCTAATGCAGGGTATGGATTATTTGGTGGTGCTGAAGAGTTATCAATGAATGAAGTGAATAAAATAATTGCAGCCAACTTAACTGGTTCAATTGCATTTATTAAATCAGCACTTCCTTATATGAGAGAACAAGGAGGAGGAAGAATCATTCAAATTTCAAGTTATGGTGGACAAGTTGCATTCCCTGCAAATAGTTTATATCATGCTACAAAATTTGGAATAGAAGGATTCTGCGAATCACTTGCACAGGAGGTAGATAAATTTAATATTGGTGTAACCATAGTTGAACCAGGTGGTGCAAGAACAGAATTTAGATATAGTTCTGCAAAAATTGCTAATCTTATGAAGGAATATGATCATATTCATGGATTTTTGAATATGTTGGATAAATCAAAAGGATTAGCTCCTGGCAATCCAGCTCTTATGGCTGCAAGAATAATAGAAAGTGTTGATAAAAATCCAGCACCATTAAGAATTGTATTAGGTTCACAAGCTCTAAAATCTATAATTGATAGATTAGAAGAAAGATTAGCTGACTATAAAACTCAAACTGAATTAGCATCTTCTACTGATTACAAGGAGTAAAAACATGAAAAAGTGTAATTTGATTTTGTCATTTCTATTTATTATTTTTATTTTTTCAAGTTGTGAAAATAAAACAGAAAATAACATGAATATTACAGAATTTTCAAAAAAGTATCATGAAAAAATGTTTCCTGGTTCTAATCCAAAATTTTTAGAAACAGATCCAGAACTTATTGAAAGGTTTAATAATTTTGCGTATGATGAAGTAATTAATCAAACTAAAATTGATGACAAAACACGATTTACCGTAATACTTGCTGCCTTAATAGGTTGTGGAGGAATAGATGCGTATAAAGAAATAGTGCCAGCAGCATTAAATTATGATGTTACGCCAGTTGAAATAAAAGAAATAGTATATCAAGCAAATGCATATTTAGGTATGGGTAGAGTATTCCCATATTTAAAAGCCACAAACGAAATATTTGATAGTATTGGTATTAAACTACCGCTTGAAGGTCAATCTAATACAACTGTTGATAATAGACTTGAAAAAGGAATTAAAACTCAAGTTGAAATATTTGGTTCGGATTGGAAAGATTTTTATAAAAGAGGACCAGAAGATACAAAACATATAAATAGGTGGTTGGCTGCTAATTGTTTTGGAGATTACTATACAAGAAGTGGATTAGACTATAAGCAGAGAGAAATGATTACATTTTGTTTTTTAGTATCTCAAGGTGGTTGTGAACCACAGGCAGTATCTCATGCAAAAGCAAATATAAAAATAGGAAATGATAAAGATTTTTTAATAGCTGTGGTTTCAAGTATTCTACCATATATTGGTTATCCAAGAAGTCTAAATGCAATTAGCTGTATTAGAAAAGCATGCGAAGAATAAGGGAAATTATGCAAAATAAATGTTTATTTTTATCAATTTTATTAATAGCTGTTATTATTCTTTCAAGTTGTGAAAATAAAACAGAGGTTGAAGAAAATATGAGTTTAGTTGTTAATATTTATTATAATGGTCAAAATGGCAATGCAAGAGAATTTGCAGAGGAAATGGTGTCAAGCGGTATAGTTGATAAAATCCGTGCTGAAGAAGGAAATGAAAGATATGAATATTTTTTCCCAATGGATGACGAAGAAACAGTTATGCTTATTGATATATGGAAAGATCAAGAGTCTCTTGATAAACATCATGCTTCACCAATGATGAATGAGATTATGAAGCTAAGAGAAAAATATGATTTACACATGAAAGTTGAGCGGTTTATTACTGCAAAAGAAGCAAACACGGATCAAGAATTTATTAGAAAATAGTTTAATTTTATATTTAAATAATTACATTATAATTATGAAAAACAAAATTTTATTCAATGTTATATCATTTTTTATCGTTATTATTTTAGTAGGTTGTAATAAAACTGAAAATAAAAATGAATTAAAATTAGTTGAAGAATGGGATAAAGTATTTACAAAAAGTGAAAAGGTAACCCATCGAAAGGTAACATTTAAGAATCACTTTGGAATTACATTGGTCGCAGATTTATATGAGCCAAAAGAATATAAGGATAAATTACCAGCGATAGCTGTTTCTGGACCTTTTGGAGCAGTGAAGGAGCAGGTTAGTGGATTTTATGCTCAAGAAATGGCTGAAAGAGGAATATTAGCAATTGCATTTGATCCCTCATATACAGGAGAATCAAGCGGTGAACCAAGGGGTATAAATTCTCCAGATATAAATACTGAAGATTTTCAAGCGGCTATTGATTACTTAACTACCTTAGATAATGTAGATGATAGTAAAATAGGAATTATAGGTATTTGCGGCTTTGGTGGTTATGCATTAAATGCAGCAGGGATTGATACTCGTATAAAAGCAACAGCTATTATAACAATGTATGACATGAGTAGAGTATATGCAAATGATTATTTTGATGAAAATGATAATGAAGAAGCAAGATTTAACAAAAGAAAAACATTATCTGAACAAAGAACTATGGATGCTAAAGAAGGAAAGTATAGAAGAACAATTGGATTCCCAAAAGAAGCACCACAAGATGCACCACAGTTTTTAAAAGATTATATTAATTTTTATGAAACTAGTTTAGGGTATCATAAAAGATCTATTGGCTCAAATGGTGGATGGGTTGCTCAAACATTTACATCACTTCAAAATACAAAATTATTAGCATATAGTAATGAAATTAGAACGCCTGTTTTAATGATTCATGGAGAAGATGCACATAGTCTATATTTTGCTAAAACAGCATTTAAGAATTTAACGGGAGATAATAAAGAACTGATGATTTTACCGGGAGTTAATCATTGTGATTTATATTATAAGAAAGATATTATTCCATTTGATAAAATAGAAAGGTTTTTTAAAGATAATTTAAAATAAACAGTGTATTATATAAATATATTTTAATTAGATTAATTTGATTATAAATATATATAATATAATAACTGTACAAGATATATTACTTTTTTTAGCTTATTTATTCTAATTCCCTATAAATTAAAGAATTAAATATGAAAATTGATTATCATA
>JAFRQN010000323.1 GCA_017428585.1 Bacteroidota bacterium
ATCACCAATAAATTTTTCACCTATAATAAATGCTTCTGCTATACCATTTGGTTGTTCTTGTAATGCATACTCTATGTTTACGCCTAATTTTGAACCATCATCAAATAATTTTCTATAAAAATCCAATGCAGCACAATCGGCAATAATTAAAATATCTCGAATACCCATAGAAAGCAGTGTTGCAAAAGGATAATATATCATAGGTTTGTCATAAACAGCTATGAGTTGTTTGCTATATACTTTTGATAATGGGAACAAGCGGGTTCCACGTCCGCCTGCAAGAATTATGCCTTTTGTCTTTTTCATATTATTATAGATTTATTTTATTGTCTTAAATATTAAAGCCTTATTCAAATATATTATTAATATCGAAGTTATCATTTTTCAAGAAATAGTATTTTGATATGTTAGAATTCCTATCATAATCAGAAAATACTTCTTCTATTTTGTATTTTTCAGTTTTATTATTGTTTACAATATCATTTATATTCAAATTTATACCGATAAAACCATTAACATTTTCTATAATTTGATAATTATTCAAAATCAATGTATTTTTCAGCTGAGTATCCAAAACATCGGTTATTACACTTATTTTATTTGGTGTTATAGATATTTGATTTTGTATATTATTTATAAAATAAGATTTTACCTCTTCAGTAACTATATTATGATTATTATTTATTGGTTTATATATTTGATATAAATTTTCTCTATAAATTAATATTTTGTAATTGTCATCACAGCAACTGTTATTACTTGAAGATGAAATTGTAGTAAATTCTCCGTCTAATTTGAGACCTGAACATATTTTAACGCTTAGATTAAACAGACGCAGATAAGTTATCATTTTGTGATATATTAATTTTACACCGTAGAGTGCAAGCACTTCTGCAAAATCATAGTTGATATTTGCAAGACAATTTGTTTCTTTGAACAATTTAGGGTCTCGGTCTCTTATGCCTTCTACATCAGTCCAGATAACAAACTCATCAGCCTTTAATATGCCAGCAATAATTGCAGCAGATAAATTGGAGCTTTCCATTCCCATTGTTGCTGCTTCTCCAGTTATAGTAGATGCTATAAAGCCTTGAGTTACAATACAATTATTATCATTAAGTACTGGCAAAAAAAACTGTGAAAATTTTTCTTGAGTATATTTTATATTAGGATTAGCATTTCCAAAGTTATTATCAGCAACTAATACATCAGATATATTAAAACAAATATTTTTAATATTTTCATTAATTAAAAACAGAGAGATAAATTTTGAAGCTATTAATTCGCCAAAACAAAGGATCATATCTTTTGTTCTCGGTGTAAGTACTTGAGTAATATATACACCTTGAATCAAATGCTGCAGTTTTTCTTTTTCCTGCTCAAGAAATTCATTATAGATTTTTAAAATATTAGAGTTTAATTTTAGTTCATTGGCTAAATTAATATGATATTCAAATATAGAATTCAGCATATTTAAAGCATTTGCTATATCTCCATGTTCTGCCAAAACTGCAGTTTTTTCTAAATTAGCAGTAGTTTTTGCAAAAGCAGAAATTACAATAATAATTTTATTTTCATTATTATCTTTAGAAATAATTTTAGCTAACTGCTGAAAACCATAAGTATTATTTAATATAGCACCACCGAACTTATAAACTTTAATCATTTTTAATATTTAATAAATTAGAAACCTATATTTTTTATATATTCTATCACTTTGCCCTGCATTATATTATATATTTCACCGTATGTTTTTTCATCTGGAATAAATAATAGAGAAGCATAACTTGATGGATTTTCAGCAACAAATGCAGATAAATCCATAACTGTTTTTTCTTCTTCCCTAAATTCATTGTCATAATCAATAACACGAACTGCACAGCCCCATTCTACAATAGTATCTTCCTTTATAGGAGGTTCTGTTCTACCAAGGGCAGCAAAAGGTATTTTAAGTATAGCGTAATATCCGCTGTCGCTTATATCACAAACCACATTAGAATTAAGAGCTGCCAGTTTCTGCATAGAGTTTAATTCATCACTCGAACTCATTATTATTGTTGCAGGCTGTGTTACAAAATTTCCTGCTCTGATCTCAAATTTATATATGCCAGTTTTTGCTTTATTGTTAAATAGAGGTGTTTCATTTTGAATAGTCGCTATTCTTTCACCTGATTTTAGATAATCATGTACATCAAGCCATACCTCGATAGATTCACTTACACAGGTATCGCAGAACGGCGTAACAACATAATCATCTTTAACATTTATAGTAAAATATAAATACTCTGAATCGTAGGCAGATTTTACCTCAAAAGACAAATCATTAGAATCTGAAAGCCAATAAGCTCCTTCTGGAACAAATTCTATATAATTAGAATAAGCACCTTGTGTTATTCCGTCATAAATTAATCTTCCACGTGAATAAGAAGGAATTGTTAAATAGTCAAGTTTTAAGATAGTTCCACCCTTTGCGGTATTCAAATATCTGTCTGTATTAAATAATTTATAATAATTGCGATATGTTTCGTATGTTATTTTATTTAATTTTCTTGTGGAATAGTTGTCATAATTTACCAAAACACCGTTAATAAATCTAAATCCTTTTATATCCCAATTATACTGTTTCAACTTTTTTGTAACAAAACAGGTATTGTTTCTAATAGCAACGCCAACCTCAAGAGGCATCTCTACAAACGTAAAAGGAAAAGAATCTACTTTGGTAAGATAACCTTCTATATCCACAAACAAATAAACATCAACTACTCTTTCTTTCAATCCAGAACGGCGAATAGAAAAAGCTACATCATTATTACCATCACCAGAGAAATCACCTACATCCCAGCCCCAAACCAAGAAATCGCCTTTAGGCATTTCTGCTTTTATATCTGCTATTAAATCAGGATGAAAATATAGTTCCAAACGCTTGTTAAATTCTGCAAAACGCATTCCCGACTGAGAATATGTTATTTCAGTAGAAAATACATTTATAAAGAATGTTAAAAGAAAAAATAATAGTAATTTATAAGTTATATGTTTCATTTAATTTAAATATAAATATTCATGATAATAAAATACAAATATAATGTTTTTTATTAAAAGTATTGTTATTTTAAAAATAATACATTGTATTTTTGTATATGAAAATATATTCAAAAATAGCATTAAAGTATATATTTGCTGAACGGAAAATTAATTTTATAACAATTATCATATATATATCTATCATCAGCATTATGATAGGTGTTGCGGCATTGATAGTGGTCTTATCCATTTTTAATGGATTTAGACAAATATCGGAGGCACAGCTTTTAGGTGTTGATCCAAATATAAGAATTATACCAGCAAAATCAGCATATATGACTGAAGCAGACAGCAAATCTATTATAAACAAAATAAAAAATATAGATGGAATAAAAACCTACTCGCCTGTTATAACCACCAAGGCAGCAGTTTTTAAATCCAACAGCATATATATCGTAGATGCTGCTGCATATTTGAATTACAGCTATTTACAGGAATTTCATGAAAATTCCTTAAAATTAGGACAATTAGATGATCCATCGAATATATTTATTGGATACGCTTTAGCAAGCAGATTGAATGCACATATAAGTGATACAGTTAATGTGATTTCAGCTGATGCTTTAAGAAAATCTATCCAGACCATGCAGAATCCGAACGTTTTAGAATTAAAAGCGGCTTCTATTTTCACATTAAACGTTAAAGACTATGATTTAACAACAGCATATATAAATCCTGAAACTGCTAAAAGATTATTAAAAATAAAAGACGGCAGTTATATTTCATTTATTGACATTAAGCTGTACAACAACGATGAAAGCAGAAGTACTGCTAAAAAAATTAAAAGTCTTCTAAACAATGATAAATACAATGTATTAACATGGATTGACATTAACAGCGATTTATATTATA
>JAFRQN010000324.1 GCA_017428585.1 Bacteroidota bacterium
AGATGAATTTGTAATAGTTACTGCAAAACCAGGACATTCTATTTACAGTTTATTTAATAAGTATTCGCTTAATAATAAGCTATTAAATGAATTTAAGAATGTAAACTCTAAGAATATAAATAAAGATGATGGGTTGCTTATTGGTAAAAACTATGCTCTACCGATTCAAGTTGTAAAATTTGATGGTAAAACTATTAGATCTTCTATCGGAATTACTGATTTTGATTTAGCAAAAAAAATAGAGGATTATAATATAACCATACAAAATAAAGGTTTAAAAGATGATTATAAAACAAGTAGAATTCTTTGGATCCCTTTAGATTTATATCGAGTTTATGCATATAATAATACTATTAATTTTAATACAGCAACAGTTTCAAATAAAGATAATGCAGCAAATAAAAAAACAGATGTAAGCTATAACTTTCTTAAAGAAAAAATAAAAGTTAAAAATAATAAATTAAAAGGCTATGTTTTTTATCTTATATCAGGACATGGAGGACCAGATCCAGGAGCTATTGCATTTAGTGAAAGTGTAGAGCTGCACGAAGATGAATATGCATACGATGTAACTATAAGATTAGCAAAAAAATTAATAGAAAGCAATGCGACTGTTTATATGATAGTTCAGGATAGTATTGATGGAATTAGAAATGATAAGTATTTGGCCAATACTAATAACAGCGAATTTTTGATAAATGGAGATACTATTTCTTCTATACAGACTATACGCTTGAAACAAAGGACTGATTTAGTAAATAAATATGCGGAACAAAATAAAAATATAAAAAAACAATTTTTATTAGAACTTCATGTTGATTCAAGAGTAGAAGATAAAAGAATAGATATATTTTTCTATCATAGGAATGGCTGCAAACAGAGTGAAAAATTCTGTCAATCTTTATATAATACAATAAATCATAAATATAAAAAGAACCAACCGGGTAGAGAGTATTGTGGAACAATTTCTGCAAGAGACTTATTTACTCTGCGTAATACTACTATTCCTGCTGCTTATATAGAATTAGGTAATATTCAAAATCCAAAAGATCAATTAAGGTTAATACGTCATGACAATAGGCAGGCTATTGCAAATTGGCTCTATGAAGGAATTATAAATTTTAAGTAATTTATAATACTATTTTTGTAAGCTTATTTATATTTTAATACGATTTCTTTATCGGAAAAATGAATTTTTGTAGTTCCGATTATTTGATAATCTTCATGACCTTTCCCTGCTATTAAAATAATATCATTCTCTTTTGATATTTCAATAGCTTTTTTTATAGCTTGTTCTCTATCAGGAATCACTAAAATATTGTTTCTGTTTTTAATACTATCTATTCCTGATTTAATATCATTAATAATATCTAAGTTGTTTTCTGTTCTTGGATTGTCATCTGTTATGATTATATAATCTGCATTTCCTGCAGCAATTTTTCCCATAATAGGACGTTTTGTTTTATCTCTATCTCCGCCGCATCCGAATACACAAATTAAATTGGTTTTTAGATTATTATCTATTGTATTAAGAAGCATTTTACAAGTTTTTAGTGCTTTTTCTAATGCATCAGGTGTATGTGAATAATCAATATATACTGTTGCATTATTATTCAAATGAATAGCATCTAAACGTCCTGGAGCACCATAAGATTTTGCTAAACCATCCTGTATTGTTTTAATATTTATATTTAAATAATAAGCAATAAGAATTGCTGTTGCTGCATTTTCTATATTGAAATAAGCAGGAATGTTAATTTTAAAATTAATACAATTATTATCTATATTTAATGAAAATGTACTATATTTTATTTGTAATTTTTCGTTGCAAATATACGCTATAGAATTATAATTGTTATGTTTATCTAATTGTTCTTTTGTAATGCTTTTATTTGCAAAAAGTATTTTTTTTGCATTTGTATTATTTGTTATTATTGGAGCATACTCATCATTAGCGTTTATTATTGCTAAAGCTTCTTTATCTAAATTATCAAATAATATTTTTTTTGCTTTTGCATAATTAATCATAGTTTTATGGAAATCAAGATGTTCTGGCGTTAAATTAGTAAAAGCTGCTGCAATAAATTTAATTTTAGCAACTCGATTTAATATTAATGAATGAGAGGAAATTTCCATAATTACGTATTCTATATCATTTTCAAGCATATTTGTAAATATTTGCATCAGCTCTAATGATTCAGGAGTAGTATGAGTAGCTTCTATTTTTTGATTTCCTATAAATATACCTGTTGTTCCAATCATTCCAACTTTTTTACCAGCTTCTTCTAAAATAGATTTTAGTAGAAATGTTGTAGTTGTTTTTCCGTTTGTACCTGTGATTCCAATTACTTTTAATTTATTAGTAGGAAAGTTATAAAATACATTTGATATTTCTGCTAAAGCTAAACGTGAATTATTTACAACAATAAAAGAAGCATTGTTATAAGGTTCTTCTTTTATATTAGGCAGCTTTTCACAAATAACGACAGAAGCACCTTTTTCTATTGCATCTTTTATATAAGTATGTCCATCCAGCTTTTCGCCTTGTATTGCAACAAATATATTATTCTGTTTGCATAATCCAGAGTTATAATTTATTCCTGTTATAGTTATAGATTGGTTATTTATATATAATTCAGAATAAGTAATGTGCTTTATGATGTCAGTTAATTGTTTCATATTGAGTATTATATTATATAATAAAATAATAAA
>JAFRQN010000325.1 GCA_017428585.1 Bacteroidota bacterium
AATATTAAAAGTTGCTAATTTTGCCTGAAGCGTTTCAGCTTTTTCTCTTAACTCTGCATCATCAGCGTATGTTTCATTTCCATATTCCAATAAATCAAAATTAGGTCTAACATATTTAATTTTTTCATCAAGCACCTTCAAACTCAAAGGATTATTAAAAGCATCATATTCTGATTTAGAATTATCTATTTCTATTTCAGGCAGATTATCATTTGTAATCGGCTTATTGTCATATTTATTAATTGATATTTCAGGATCAACCTGCAAAGTCAATGTAGGTTTATCAGGCATTTCATCTTTTATGGCTTTTGTCTGATTGTTCAAATCTGCTGTTTTATTGATTCTGTTTTCGCTTATATTTATATATTCCTGTTCTATCGGTCTATTGCCTTTAATCAAATAATCTATTTCATCATTAGAAACATATTTTTGAGCAGGCAGATCTATATCAATACTTCCTGCATTATTAGCTTTATTAAAGCTATTGATATTATTGTTTAATCTTCCAGCTTGATTATCAGTATTAGCAGTATTAACAACATTAGAAATAGGAGCAGGAGGAATAACAGCTCTCTGCATTCTTTCAGTATTATCTTTTATTTCTTGAACTTCATTCCTTCTATTATTAATATTATCGTTATTTATAATATTTGCAAAATTATTGTTGTCATTATCATCTACATCTATACCATTTTCTATATAATTAGATTTTGAAGTATTGAATTTATCTAAAAAGTTGTCATCATGAAGTTCGTAATTAGTAAATGTTTTAGTTTTATCTAAATCAAATACATTGGTTACATCAAAAATAGAAGTTGGTTTCGGTTTCTGTTCTATTGAATGATCTTTAAATACTAATTCAGGTTTTTTAGTATTATTTATATTGTTAGAAGAATTATTGGCTGCATTTTTATTTTCAGTCTTTTTATTTTGTACAGTTTTGTTTTCTTCTGCTTTATTTACATTCTCAGAAGGTTTGTTTTGTTCTTTGCTTTGGCTGCTGCCTTCTGCATTAGGATCATTTACCATAGCATTTAATTTAGCTATAAGAGTTTTTATATTTAAATAGCTAAATAATACCTTAAATGTTTGTTTTACGCCTAATGTCTTAAAACTTGTTAATTTATATAGGAGCAGACCTAAAACCAATAAAAGAACGATAAGCGTTCCAATCGGAGAAATGATTTTGGACAATATGCTCGGTATAAATATTCCTATCGCGCCATAATACTTTTGCGGTATATTAGCAAATGGAGAGAAAAACGTAAGCGTTCCAAGCAGACATACAATAACAAGACTAAAAATAAGATATAAATTTGTATAGTTAATAGTCTTATTAGGCACTTCGCCTTTTTTATATAACTTAATGCCCCAGACAAATAAAAATATAGGCACACCTAAAATAAACAACCCTATTGTTCTATTAATCAAGAAATCTGAAATATAAGCTCCAAATAATCCCAATAAATTCATGGTTGTATCAACCTTAAATTTTATAACAGGATCATCAGAAAACATATAAAATAGTTCGTAGAACTCTATTTGAGAATTTGTGTCGTCTTGAACTGTGTGAGATACTAAAGCTAAAAACAATAAGACAGCGAATACAGCTAACAAGCAAGCAAAAATTTTAGTCTGAATTTTGATATCAAGATAAAATTTTTCTTTTTTTTCTTCCTCATTAGATGAATTATTTTCATCTAATTCAGCATCTATAATTTCTTCCTGCTGTTCAGCATCATCATTTAAAGAATTGTCAATACTGCGTGCAGCTTCCTCTTTTTCGTTATCTTCGAATATAAATTTATTATTAGTCTGTTTCATAATCCCCCTATTATGAAATATCGACATATTGTATAGACAATATTTAGTATTTATGTATATAATAACAAAAATACAAAAAAAAAGTTACATTACAAAATCTATATAAATTATAAATTAATATGATGCAATTATAAAAAATTGCATCATATTAATAATATATTAAAAATTTAGAATTAAAATAAGCTGAAAAAAGACAAATTATCTTTTTTTGCCATCACGAGCAGCTTCATATAAAGAAGTATTTGGAGTATCTAAAAACATAAGATTTCTAAATACTTTTGGATCTTTAGAATATCCATTCAATAACTCTGCAAGTTCATTGCTTTTTGTATAGAAAAATGAATCTAAAAGATTGCTTGGATTTACGTATCTTTCTTTAAAATCAGCCATTTTAGAAATAGTATTGACTATATTGTCAATAGCTTCTTCTTTATCTGATGTAAGCATATCAATACCATCTACATAATATTCAAACATCAATCTGCGGAATTCATCAAATCTTGCATTAGACAATTCATAAATTAATGTTTTACGGCCATATTCACGTTTTGACATAGTATTTTCCCAGCCTAACGCATTATAATTAGAAGCAATGCTTAATATATTGTCAGCTATTCTAAATGCGCCGCTGCCATCCAGCTCGCCGTATGAATCCAAATCCAACCCAATAATAATCAACATATAAAAGTCGATGAAACTTGAAATAGGATCAAAACGATTTTTATCATAGCTTAATGAAACATTGCGGTTATATTCAAAAGTCCATTTTCTGTCAATAAATTTCATAGCAACAGATGTTCCATCTTCATCGCCTAAGATAGATCTTTTTGATACTATAAAAACATTTGCGCTGTATGTATTTGTTCCTGTACCCTTTAATTGGATTG
Organism: Bacteroidota bacterium; assembly: GCA_017428585.1. Lineage (GTDB taxonomy): Bacteria > Bacteroidota > Ignavibacteria > Kapaibacteriales > UBA2268 > JAAYTD01. The sequence goes on from JAFRQN010000325.1 coordinate 2,712, forward strand.
TGATATTAACAGGAATTTTTGGACCTTCCCATTCATCAGTCAAAAAACTTTGAGAATTGATATAATACTCTAAATCATTTTTTAGATTCTCAACATTTTGAAGCTGTTCATTAGTTAATTGTTCTGTATCAACAGTTACTATTGCATCAATTTCTTGGGCAGTTGCAGTAAACAAAGAACAACAAAAAATGAATAAACAGGTTATAATTATTGATTTATATATTGTCTTTTTCATAATATATACCTATTATATAATATAATCAAAATTAACAAAAAATTTATTTAATTCTTCCTTCCATGAAGGAATAGTTATATTAAGCGCTTTCGATATTTTCTCATTGCTTAAAGGAGAAAATTGAGGTCTTTTAACAGGAGAATTAAAATCATTCATTTTTGCTTTAATCAATGGCTTATTAATATTTTTTATTTCAAACAACTCTTTAATCCATTCGTAGCGAGAAGCTGCGCCAGTATTGACAAGATGAAATAATCCAGTTAAATTATTTTTCAAAGCTAAAATCGTAATCTCCGCAGCTAATCTTGTTGAAGTCGGTATTGAAAATTCATCATCTGAAACAGAAATAGAATCTCTATTCTTTATTAAATTAAGAATTTTATACATAAAATTCTGCTTCCCATCGCCATAGAGCCAGCTTAACCTAAATAATAGAAAATTAGATAAATTATTAACAACAAATTGTTCGCCTTCTAATTTTGACTTTCCATAATTGTTTAATGGATTAGGAACATCATCTTCTGTATATAATTCTTTCTTGTTTCCATCAAAGACGTAATCTGTACTATAATGTACGAATTTTATATTGTGAAGTTTACAACAAACAGCCAAATTGCTTACGCCTAAAACATTTGTTTTATATGCAGAATTATAATCTGTTTCTGCCAGCGCAACATCATTAAAAGACGCGCAATTTATTATTACATCAGGTTTTGAATTTGATATTAATTTATCAATAATTATATTATCGCTTATATCTATTTCTGGCAAATCATAGCCTTCAAATTTAATATTATCTTTTTCAAAGACTCTGCAAAATTCTCTGCCTAATTGACCTTTACTTCCAAATACAACAAATTTCATCGCTTTTATTACTGACTACTGCTCCATTACTTCCCAATATATTTCCTGACGAAGTTTATTCAACCATTCTTTTTTCAATTTCAATTTCTTAAATTCCAAAGCATAACGTTTTAAGAAATTATAATCCTGTTCTATATTTGGTCTATGTTCTGGAATTGTAGCTTTTCTATAAACAATATTCATTCCTGGTTTTGTAGGATCTATTTGATACATTGCAGGATCCGATATTTCACCATCTTTTAGTCCTTTTACAGCCTCTACAATACTTGGCGGATATTCATTGATAGTAAACTTTCCTAAACCGCCGCCAAATCCTTTAGTTTCCTTTTCTTCAGAAAACTCCATAGCTAATTTTGAAAAATTTTCATCTGTTGCTACGGATTTTAAGGAATCCAACAAAGATTTTACTTTTCCTACATCATTATCTGATTGAATAACCTTAAACAATATATGTCTTGTATGTATAGAATCTTTTGCTTTTTCCAATGTTTGAATTATATGGAAACCAAATGGAGATTCAACAGGCAGTGAAATTTCATCTGGCTGCAGCAAAAAAGCAGCGCGCTCAAATTCCTGTACAAACTTTCCTTTTGAAACCCAGCCTAAATCACCGCCGCTTTTGCTTGAACCATAATCCATACTGTATTTTTCAACAGCCTGCTCAAAAGTAAGAGTTTTATTTATTATGGAATCACGAACATTTTTAGCAAAAGTATAAGTATTCAGCTTAGATGTTGTATCAGGATAAATATATCTTACTATGTGATACAATTCCATCTGTTCAGGCACGTTTGGAAGAGAATCTCTGTAAACACTATAAAATTC
>JAFRQN010000326.1 GCA_017428585.1 Bacteroidota bacterium
CCTGTAAAATAAAAAATTTTCATATAATTTTATCTCCATATAATAAATAACTTGAATAAAATTAAATTTTATATTAATCTTTTAACGTTCCGATAGGAACAACTAATATACCATCTTGTCTGCGGTAAGCATATTGTCCAATCCCTACAACTACCATTAAAAAAGAAGGTTCTGTCTTGACTTTCTTTTTCAATTTAAGAAGATTTTGTGCTGCATTTTCTATACTCTCATCACCACCAAGTTTTACTTCTGCTGCAGCCCATGTACCATCTTTTAATTCAATAATGCAGTCAACTTCTAAATTATTTTTATCACGGTAGTGATATACAGTTCCTCCTATTGGTTGAGAATATATCCTCAAATCCCTTACAACAAGAGATTCAAACAAGAAACCTAAAAATTTAATTTCTGAATTATTTATTATTTTATCCGCATTAAATCCTAATACTGCAGCCGCAATAGAAGGATCAACAAATTGAAGTTTATTAGACGTTCTAACAGCAGTTTTTGAACGCAGCTCAGTACTCCATGCTTCTACTTCATCTATAATAAACAACTGAACTAAGACATTAAGATAACTGTCCAGTGTAGGTCTGCTTATACCAACATCATTAGCTTTTATATCATCGAAAATAGTCTGTTTCGTTGCCATTGTAGATATATTTCTTGCGTATGAACGCAGTATCTGTCTCATACGCTGCGGATTACGAGTTATATTATCCACTGAAATATCAATATTAATAATAGAATCTATATAATCGCTGATAAATTGTTCAGAAACATTCTTATTTTTATTATTCTTATTAATAACGGCATTCGGCCACCCGCCTCTGCAAATAACTCTTACAATATCTTCAAATTTCAGCAAACTTTCGCCTTCTATTTTATAATCTTTATTTTCAAAAAGCTGTTTTAATGAAACAGAACCTGTAGATTCTTTCGATTCAAACAAAGACATTGGATACATTTTCAATCGTGCAAACCGCCCAGTACCGCTGTGCTTAGGACGATTATTTTTCCTTGGCGACGCAGAACCAGTCAAAATATAACCGCCGGTATTTCCAGTTTGATCAACATCAAAACGTACAGCATCAAATATTTTAGGCGCATCCTGCCATTCATCAATTAAACGAGGTTTATCACCTTTTAATAGAAGAGACGGCTCTGTATTTAAAATACTTCTATATTCATCATATTTGTTAGGATTCTGCAAAAACAAAGTACTTTTTGCAAAATGTTTTCCAGTTTCAGTTTTTCCGCACGCCTTAGGTCCTTCAATAAGCAAAGCGCCAGAAGCTGATAATTTCTTTTTAATTATTTGGTCACATATACGCGGATAGTATTTTCCTTTAGCCATTTCTCACTCAATCATTATTAAAATATTACTAAATTACTATACAAAAATAATAAATTTTATCTAAAACACAAAGTATATTTTACATTTTGGCTAAAATTTATTTTACAATTTGGCTGAATTTTATTTTACATTTTGGACGAGTTTCATTTTACAATTTGGCTGTTTTTGTTTGTTTTGGTCAGTATAGAATATTTTACATCTTATTATAATATAGATAGTTATATAGAAAACAGATTATCTATAATAGATTATTTTATGAGAAGAATACAGCTTGTTTTTAATATAAATATTTATGAAATATATGCCAGAAAATATATTCATTTTTGAGTATTCAAAATTAAAGCTGTTTTTGCCTTTGAAACAATGCAGATCACAATTATAAACAAGATTTCCCATCAGATCCCGCACTTCCATTAAAGCAACAGCAGGTTCATCAGTTTCTATATTAATATTGGATTGATCAAATATAGGATTAGGATAATCATCAAAAGTGATATTAATATTATCGAAATTCTCTTCAAATATAGCTTCCAATTCGTATGAAGCATTTACAGAATCATTAACAGGAAGAAAAACAGTAATAGTCTTATTTGTATCGAAATTGCTCCAACCAATAAATTTATAATCTTTGTTAGGCAAAACAGAAATTTCAATAGGCGCTTCTACAAAATATGCTCCGCTCCAATAATTGCCCTCAACGGTGATAGTATTAATTTTGAAATTGCAGGCATTTTCAATATTGGATCTTAAATTAACCTCAACTGTTTTTTTCAGTTTATGAGTTTCTCTAAGATGAAATCTTTGATTTTCCGCCCTATTCTGAACAAATTCTCTTATTCTGCTTATTTCCTGTTTCCAATTGACGCAGCTGCTGTCGTAAAGATTATGCTGTCTTTGTATTTCAGGCTCTAAAATACCAGCAATTTTATCAACTTTATCAACAAGATTAGCAGGCTGGAACGAAGAATTTAATAGATCCGCAAAACGATTTAGATATTTATGATAAAATTCATCGCTTTTGATCAAACGCCTAAATAGAATAGATATATCTGCATCAGAATGAACCAACTGATAATAATTATTATAAGCAGCGGTTTTATTGGTATCATAAGCAAAAGTAATATCCATATCATTAACCATCCATCTCCAGCGATTGTCCAAATCTTCAGACTTCCAAAATATTACATTATTGCTGATCCAATCACGATTTTGCAAAAAACTATTTAATATGATATAATCAATATAGTTGTCAATATCAATTTTGGATTTAATACATTCCAGACCATCATCATCCATATCCAGGAAATCCAAAGTGTCCATTAAATCCATCCATTCTTTCGATGCAGTATAAGGACTTCCATATTTAGTTTCAGGCAGGCTGTAATAATTATTTATTTCTGCCATTGTTATAGAGTTTTTATCAATATCGTATTTATCAGCCAAAAACGATTTGTCATGTCTTTCCATTAAATCAGCAATACCATAAAATCTGCCGTTTAGGAAAGTCAGCACATTCACAATAGGCGAATGATTAAGATCTTGATTTAATCCGCCTGCAACAGCATGAGCCAGTTGATCCCTGATAAAACCTTTAGACCAGTCATTGCCGGCATTTCTCAAAACTAATCTTTTATATTTATTCATATAATTATTATTAGAATCGGCAAAGAAAGGATAATTAAAATAAGGTTCTTGATAATAATCTTCAGAATATACGCGCCATGATTTTTGAGGATAAGAACGAGTGGCTGCTCCATTCAACCTAAGCCCTACATTGAGATTATATGACTTTGAATCAGAATTGGCAAAGTATTCAAAATTAGCCGGCACTACTTTATTATAATACAAATTCTCTTCAC
>JAFRQN010000327.1 GCA_017428585.1 Bacteroidota bacterium
AAAAATTATGCCTTTAATTGAGAGTAGTAATCAAGCTGCAACAGAAGAAGAAAAACAAGCCATACTTCGAGATGGTATTGATCAACTTGGTCAAGAGGCAGTAAATGCTATAAAAGATGAAGAAAACAAGCGTTTTGCTAAAGGATTATTAGAAGAAGCAAAAAAATATCCTGAAACATTTTTTGCAGCACAAAAGTCTTTTATAGAAAATGCACTGCATATATATCCAAATCCAAGCGATGGTAGCAATGTAACAGTTGAATTTTATACCCATAACTGGCAGTTCCATTTTGAACCTATGAAGGTACGCAATGCTGATCTGCAGTTGTTTTATAATGGCAGAAAGATAGCAGATTTAAACTACAATAACATACAGAATAACAAGGTTATTATTGACAGCAAGTATTTAACTCAGGCTGGAACATATACAATTCATCATAATGGTGTTTCAACCAATTTTATTGTAAAAAAATAGAAATTGAAGAGGTATATAAGTATATAATAAAATAGACCGATAGAAATATCGGTCTATTTTTATATCAAGTCTTTAATGCGGTAGATGTCAAATACTGCTAATTCTGAAACTTTGCAAATGCTTGTCTGTATAAAGTCATCAGTAGTTCCTGAATTAACATATAAGTATTTTGAATTTTGTTGCTTTAATATATATTTATTTTGAAATACATCATACAAATAAGGGAATATTTCTTTTTTAGTATCTGTAGAGTTTGTAAAAACTATATTTACAGGATATTTTTTTAATATATCAACATTTATACTATCATAATCATTGACTAATAAAAAGCAGGGTAGTTCTGGATTGATGTCTTTTAGCTTTGATTCTATTTTATTTTTTGATTTTTTATTAGCTGTATTTATACCCGCTACTTGAATAGGCGGTGTATTATAAGTATTTAATATGCATATATCATTATCAAGCGAAAAAATTTCAGCTTTTTCCAATAATTTTGGAATACGTTTGTCTTTATCATTTGTTCCTAATACAGCAAATTTACAATATCTTGCCTGCATTTGACTTAAATACTTAATATAATTTTCAATTTCTATATAATTTGTGAATGTAAGATTTCCTGTAAAAAATATTAAGTCTGGGCTAATATCGTCATTGATTATATCCACCATTTCCTTCAACATTTTAGGTGTATTTATATTGCCTAATTGAAGATTTGAAATTTGCAGTATTCTAAAACCATCAAGTTCCTCAGGAAAATTTAATAGTTGAATTTCTATATTTTTTCTGCGAAACTGATATGGATGAATAATTGATTTGTACATTAGAGAAACAGCAGGAATAGTTAATACGCCCCAAGAAGCAAGCGACAAGAATTTGCGGCGTCCTAAATTAATACTATTGCTGTTTGAACTGATTTTTTTTTTCTTTTTTTTGCTTATTGCAAATTTATAAATGTAGTAAATGATAAAGATTGGCAGTAAAAATAATTTCGGTATAATCCAGCTGTATGCTATACAGTGAACAATAATAATAAATCTATTTGTAGGACTTGCTAAATGTGCCAATCCGCTTGCAAAAAATAAAAATGTTAATATAAGAGATATCGAATACAAACAATTAACAGGTGCTTTAGATTTTGTAATTTTTGATATTAATTGCTTAAATGTGTAGTAAAATAGAATT
>JAFRQN010000328.1 GCA_017428585.1 Bacteroidota bacterium
CATTAACATCAGAATTAGCTTTAAATGCAATAGGCATACAAGCAAATATTGAAAATATAGGATTAGAAAAAATAGGAGTTGAAGTTGAACGCGGATTTATAAAAGTTGATAAGCATTTAAGAACTAATATTCCTAATGTTTATGCAATAGGTGATATAGCTGGCGCTCCATGGTTGGCTCATAAAGCAAGTGCAGAAGGAATAGCTGTTGCAGAATTTATTGCAGGTGAGTCAGAACGTGTTGTTGATTATGAAAATATTCCTGGTTGTACATATTGCCAGCCTCAAGTTGCTTCTGTTGGATTGTCTGAAGCAAAAGCAAAGGAAATGGGCTTAGAAGTTAGAATAGGGAAGTTTCCTTTTACAGCTTGTGCAAAATCGCATGCTTTGGGTGAACCAGTTGGTTTTATTAAATTAGTTTTTGATAAATCCAATGATGAATTATTTGGGGCGCATTTGATAGGTCCTGAAGTTACAGAATTATTGTCAGAATTATGCTTGGCAAAACATAATCACTTAAAAGCAGCACAGATTATAGAAACTATTCATCCACATCCAACATTAAGCGAAGCTGTTATGGAAGCAGCTGCTCAATGCTACGATCAAGCAGTTAATTGTTAATATTGATATAAAAATATGTTTTTTAAAAAGAGATGGATTTTAAATTCATCTCTTTTTTGTATTAATATAATTATTTGATAGATATATTATCAAAAATATAAAATAATTATATAAATTTTTTGTATTTTTGTGAATATTAGAAAAATATAATTAAATCAAAAAAATAAATAGTAAAAATATTTAATAAGAATTATTAAACAGTTGTGGAACAAAGTAGAAAAGAAATCAATAATATATATAATTTAGATTATATCAATAGCAACAGAAATCAAAAGATAGATGTTTCTATTGTTATAGTTAATTATAATGTTAAGGATTTTTTATTTCAATGTTTAAATTCTATTTACAAAGCGCAAAAACATTTATCAATAGAAATATTTGTTGTTGATAATGCTTCTACAGATGATTCGGTTGAATATTTGAGTCCTTTATTTCCTAATGTAATTTTCATAAAATCACCGACTAATTTAGGATTTGCAAAGGCTAACAATGTTGCTATAAAGCAAGCTGTTGGGAAATATATATTAATACTTAATCCTGATACAATCATAGCAGAAGATACATTGACAAAAATGTTTGATTATATGGAAAGCAATAGTAATATCGGAATTGCTGGATGCAAAGTCTTAAATTCCGATGGCACATTTCAGGCAGCCTGCCGCAGAGGATTTCCTACACCATGGGTTTCATTCTGCAAATTGTTTGGACTGCAAAAGCTGTTTCCTAAATCAAAATTGTTTGCAAGATATAATCAAACATTTCTTTCTGAAGATGAAAGTTATCCTATTGATGCCGTAATAGGAGCCTTTATGTTTTGTGATGGCAAATTGCTGCATAGTCTAAATGGATTTGACGAATCATATTTTATGTATGGAGAAGATTTAGATTTATGCCGTAGAGTGCAATTAGCAGGGAAAGAAGTAGTCTACTATTGTGAAACATCAATAATACATTTTAAAGGCGAGAGTACAAAACGCAGTTCGATAAATGAGGTTAAGCATTTTTATGATGCTATGCGGATTTTTGCAAAAAAATATTTTGCATATTCAAGTCTATTTTTATTGTTTTTGCAAATTGGAATTTTTCTGCGTTCTATTTTAGCTAAAATTAGTAAATATAAAACAGATATATTATTAATTATTTTTGATTTATTGTTTATTAATATATCTCTAATGATAGGATCTTATATGAAATTTGGAAGATTTTTAGGATTTCCAAATTATGCCTATCCATTAGTTTTTATTGTAGTTTCTTTAATTTATTTTTTAGCGCAGTTTTTTACAGGTTCTTATTTTGAAAAACAATCTTCGATAGCGAAAACTATTTTTTCTTTATTGATTTGTTTCTTTGTTTTGTCAGCACTTACTTATTTTTTCCCAGCATATAGATTTAGCAGAGGAGCATTGCTTGTAACAATAGGCGTTACAATTATATTGTCATCTTTGCTTAGGCTGTCAATATCAATATTTCAAAAAACATTTGGCAAGTATTCTGATAGACGAATTATTATTGCTGGGTGTGATGACAAAGTATTAAAAATGATAGACAAAATACATAAATCTGAACCTAAAAATATACATTTAATAGGCTTTGTTTCTACCTCATCGTCTCAAAAAATATCAACTGAATTGAATTTATTAGGCGAATTTAAGGATATACGTTCTATTGTAGAGAAAAATAAAATTGATGAAGTAATTATAACTGATACGAACCAAACTTTTTATAATTTGATTGAATTAATGGGAACAAAAATCAATACAAATAAAACACGTTTCCATATAATACCTGAATATGATGAGTTGGTAGTATCACGTATAATAAATGAAATATCAAACAATGAACCTATAAGGCAGTCTCTTAATATTTACAAACCACGATTAAGAGTTGCAAAACGTATAGTAGATATAATAATTTCTATATTAGTTTTAACATTAGGAATGCCAATATTATTATTAAAAGGTAATACTATTGACAATATAAAAAAATGGATAAATGTTTTTATAGGCGAAATGTCCGTAATTGGAATAGATAAAACAAATAAGACATACGAATTTGGCAAATTGGGAATAATTACTCTTTCTAAAATTAATAACTCTATTGATATAGCAGAAAGTTCTTTGGAAAAATTAAATGAGTATTATTTATCCAATTATTCGCTTTCATTGGATATAGATATATTTGTAAAATATTTGATAAGACGCAGAAAATAAATCTTAATTATAATAAAAAAATGAATAAAATAACATCATCTATATATTTTGATAAGTACAATACTTTTTTAACGATAGCAGAAAAAAATAATAATAGTAATTGTTTAATTTATGTAAATGCTTATGATTATATTAATTTAAATGATATAAACATCGAGCAGACAAATAATAATATTACTAATATTGTTAATATTTTGCATAATTATAATGTTACTGACGTTGATATTGTATTATCTAATGATTATTATGATATCATGGTATTTCCTGGTAGTGTAAATACAGCTATAGAAGACAATAAAGAAATAATTAATTTTGAATTTTCTCAGTATTTTGGCAATAAAGAAAACATTAGTAATTATGACATTAATATTGTTGAAACCATTTCAACGCGTCATAATACAAAGAAATTGTTATATGCATCTTTGATTTCAAAAGAACTGCTGTTAAAATTGCATAAAATTTTTGATGATATCAATAATATTAAAATAAGTTATGATTGGCTTAACATCATAAATAATTTTATTCATAATTATCCAGAATTAGCAGAAGCTAATACATTTTTAATAGGAATAAGCAGGCAGTACTTGGAAATTATGCTTATTTCTAATTTAAAATTGCTTGGATATGAGTTAATACGAAATGATAATGATATATTAAATAATATAGATACTAAAATACAAGAAATTGGAAATTGTTTTCATGTTAATACTATAAATAATATTTTATTGTATGGTAATGAATTATATAAAGATACGTTTTTACGAATTAATGAAATTTTGAGCAAAAATAATATTAATGTAAATAGATTAAATTCATTTCGTATATTAGAAGAGAACATGGAGCAATCTGATAAAGAACATTCTGCAAGTGTTTATCATTTATTTGCACCATGTATTAATGATATACCGCTGCATATAGAAAATATTAAATTTTAATTTTAAATAAATCATTTAATCATAAAAAGGAGAGGTTATGGAACCGTTATATTGGCTTATTATTGGAATACTATTATCAGCATTTGAAATAATTACCCCAGGTTTTGTTATAATTTGTTTTGGAGTAAGTGCTTTAATCGTCTCATTGCTGGCATTTTTGGGAGTTAGCAATTTGACAGTACAGGTTATAATCTTTTCCGTTCTTTCTTTATTATTTACTGTATTATCAAGAACTATTTTCAAAAAGTATTTGATGAAAAATTCAAATTCTAATAAAATACAGTCAAGCTTGGAAAAACTGATAGGTTCTCATGGAGTAGTTATAGAAAGTATTAATAATGATATTTCTACAGGAAGGGTAATGGTAAATTCAGAAAACTGGGCTGCTCGTTCAGTAGATAATTCTATCATTGAAAAAAATTCCAAGATTAAAGTTATAAAAATTGATGGAATAAAGCTTATTGTTGAACCAGTAAAATCAGAATAATTTATATTATTTATATATTTGAATTAGCTGTTTTGTTAAGAAAATCGAATTAATATGATAACTATAAGAATAAAAAAATATTTATCCCTATATTTAATGTTGGGAGTTGTTGTTTGTTTATTCTCAACTGAACTTTTAGCTCAATCAAAACTTACATCTCCATTGGAAAGTTTTGATAAAATGAATACAAATAACAATAGCATAATGTTTTCTGAATCGAATACTAATGATGTATTTCCAGTAGGAAATGTTATTTATCCTGAAGCCTATTTTGTAGGTCCAAATGATTTGTTGTCAATTCAGATTTTGCCAGCAGAAGCATTTGCAACACCGACATACGTTACTTCAGAAAATACAATTGTTTCTCCTCGTTTTGGTGAACTAAATGTTAATGGACTTACATTAAAAGATGTTAGAGATACTATTACTAAAATAATTACATCCCGCAGTGCTAACGCATCAGTTAATGTATCATTGTTGAAGCCTCGTAATGTTATTGTTACAATAAGAGGCAATGTTATCATGCCGGGAACTTATACACTGCCTGCATCATATTCTGTTGCTACTGCAATTAAAATGGCAAATCAAATAAGAACTACAACAAGCGGAACAACATCTATTGATGAACAAAATGCTGCATTAAGGCTGCAGGAACAAGAAAGAGAAAGAGAAAGAACCTTTTCTGAAACTGGAGTACCTGTCAATACTACATATTCTACAAGAAATATAAGAATTGTACGTAGCAATGGCAAAGCAAGCATTGTAGATATTGAACGTGCAAATGCAACAAGCAACCCAATATATAATCCATTGATTTGTGAAGGTGATGATATTTTTGTTCCTTTTGAAAATGAAACAGATTATCCAACAATTTCTATAGTTGGCGAGGTATTAAGACCGATTACTGTTGTATATAAAAAAGGTGATAAGTTATCAGATTTATTGAAGATGGGATATGCTTTGACGGAATATGCCGATTTAGAAAGTATATATTTATATGATGAAAATATTAATGCGTCAAAAATAAAAACTGATTCAGCATGTAATTTGTTATCAGAAGATAAATTATTAACTCCAGGAAGTGTTGTAATTGTAGGAACAATGCATGACAAACAATATACACATACAGGTGTTGTTTCTGTCAAAGGCGAAGTAAACAATCCTAATATTTATGTTATAAAACCAGGTATTACAAGACTAAAAGATGTAATTGATCAAGCAGGTGGATTTACTGACAAAGCATATTTGCCGCGTTCTTATATTGGAAGACGTGATAATCAGCAAAATGAAAGAGTTGCTCCAAAAAGACTTTATATGGAATATTTTCAATTAAGTGATTTAACGATGGAAGATACAACTCGTTTCTTAATGGATATTGATTTGAAGCGTACTACAGTTTCCTGTGATTTTGATGCTGCATTTAATAAAAATTCAGAGCCTGATAATATTGTTTTGCAAGATGGTGATGTTATTTTTGTTAGCAATAATAAAGCAAAAGTAATCGTGTTTGGTCAAGTAAAAAATCCTGGTGTGATAGAATACGTACCAAATAAAACGATTGAATGGTATATTGATCAAGCAGGCGGCTGTGCTGCTGGTGCAAAGATAAAACGAGCAAGAATAATAAGAAGCAACACAAAAGTTTGGGAAGAAGGCGTAGATGAAACAGTTGTAGTAAATGCAGGCGATGAAATCTACGTTCCTCGTGCTCCAGATATTCCACCAAGTCTTGAGCTTCAAAAATGGGCTGCTATAAGTGGTATGTTAGGAACATTGGCAGGTATAATTTCACTTATTGTTTCTGCTATTAAATAAAGATTTTATATTTTTATTAATTATTATTTTGTAAAAAAAATGCTTAAAATATCAAATAGAGAATTTAATTCAAGGCTTTTTATAGGAACAGGAAAATTTGCATCAAATACAGTTATGCATGATGCAATAAAGGCCTCTAAAACAGAAATGGTTACTGTAGCCATGAAGCGTCTTGATTTAGATAGTCCAAATGAAGATATGATGCTTCAAAATATTATATCTTCTAATAATATACAATTATTGCCA
>JAFRQN010000329.1 GCA_017428585.1 Bacteroidota bacterium
AAACATATATATAAAGAAGCTCTTGATAATGACTATAAGTTTTTAAGTTATGGAGATTCTTCTTTACTTATCAACACACTATAACTGAATTAATATTTGTACATTAGCACTTATTAGAAATAAATTTTCTTGTAATTTATAATTAAATTGTAATAAAATTAATATGTCTGAATTTATACATTTGCATAATCACACACATTATTCAATACTTGATGCAGTACCAACTCCAAAGGAATTAATATCAAAAGCTGTTGAAGATAATCAATCTGCTATTGCTATAACTGATCATGGAGTAATGTTTGGTGTAATAGAATTTTATAAGGCATGTAAAGAAAAAGGAATAAAACCAATTATTGGTTGTGAAGTTTATATAGCAAATGGAAGCCGATTTGATAAAACATCTGGTAAGTCAAAAACCAAGAAAAAGAATTATTTTCATTTATTATTATTGGCAAAAAATCAGCAAGGATATAAAAACTTGATGAAATTATCATCAATCGGACATACAGAAGGATTTTATTATAGACCAAGAATTGATAAAGAAGTTTTAGAAAAATATAGTGAAGGTTTAATTTGTACCAGTGCATGTATGGGCGGCATAGTTGCTTCATACTTACGTTCCAATGATTATGAAAATGCGAAAAAAGAAGCAGAGTTTTACAAATCTGTCTTTAAGGATGATTTCTATATTGAAATACAGAATCATTTTTTACCAGAAGATAAAATTATATTGCGGGATGCTCCAAAATTAGCCAAAGAAATTGGAGTAAAAATTGTTGCTACAAATGACATACACTATTTAAATAAATCTGATGCTATTGCTCATAATGTACTCTTAAATATAAAAGATGCAAAAGGAAATACAGAAATTGATATAGAAAATCTACGTTATAGAACTCCTGAATTTTATTTTAAAACTCAGGCAGAAATGATAGATCTTTTTAAGGATTATCCAGAAGCAATAGAAACAACAAAAGAAATAGCCGATAAATGCAATCTTGAAATTGAGTTAGGCAAACTTTATATGCCCGACTTCCCTATTCCAGAAACTTCTAATGCAAAAACTCTTGACGAATACCTTACTGAACTGGTTTGGAAAGGTATAAAAAGAAAATATCCTGAGGTTACTCCTGAAATAGAATCACGTGTAAATTTTGAGTTAAAAACTATAATTGACATGAAATTTACAGGTTATTTCCTAATTGTTTGGGATTTTATTCGTGCAGCAAAACAAATAGGCGTTGGTGTAGGTCCTGGTCGTGGTTCTGCTGCTGGAAGTATTGTTGCATACGCATTAGATATAACTAAGGTTGATCCTTTAAAATATGATTTGCTTTTTGAACGTTTCTTAAATCCAGAACGTGTTTCAATGCCTGATATAGACATTGATTTTAATGATGAAACAAGAGATAAAATTATAGATTATGTAAAAGAAAAATATGGTGAGAATGCTGTTGCTCAAATTGTTACATTTGGTACTTTAGCATCTCGAGCTGCGATAAAAGATGTTGGTCGTGTATTAGGAATAAAATTAGACACTATAAATAAAATTACCAAGCAATTCGATGTTAATGCTGGTAAGGTAGAAAGTATAAAAGTTGGAAAAGAAAAAGAAAGTCTGCAATGGATAAACGACGATCCTAAATTACAATTATTATTTAAATATGCTCAGATATTAGAAAATAAAAATAGAAATACAGGAACACACGCTGCAGGTGTTGTTATTGCACCAGGGAACATATCTGATTATGTTCCATTATATAAACCAGAAAAATCAGATAAAAGTCAATCTTTAGAATTTGTAACTCAATATGAAAAGAACTGTTTAGAGGAAGCAGGATTAGTTAAAATGGATTTTTTGGGATTAACGACCTTATCCATTATTGAGCGTACATTAAAAATGATCAAAGACAATACAGGTAAAGACATTGATTTAGATAAGATTGATTATGATGATAAAAAAACGTTTGAAACATTAAGCCAAGGATTAACAAATTCAATATTTCAATTTGAAAGTACTGGTATGCAGGAATATTTAAAGCAGTTGAAACCTCAAAATTTGGAAGAGTTGACTGCCATGAATGCATTATATAGACCAGGACCAATGCAAAATATTCCAACATTTATCAATAGAAAGCATAAAAAAGAGCCGATTAATTATCTGCATCCTATAATGGAAAAATCATTAAAAAATACCTATGGTGTAATTGTTTATCAAGAACAGGTTATGCAGTTGGTAC
>JAFRQN010000330.1 GCA_017428585.1 Bacteroidota bacterium
CAAATCTTTTTAATTATAAATAATATAAATATTATGAAATACTAAGGAATCCCTGCAATAGTTTAATGATAATTAACACTAAAACAGCAATAGCTGCAATAGACAATGCTGCTTTTATCATTTTTTTCATTAAACAAACAATTACTCCAATAACAACGCCTATAATTAATACTATTGACCCCGGCGGTAAAGATGTAAGAAATTCAATCATTTTTATAAAATTACTAATTTTTTATAATATCAATAAATAATATCACAAATATAAACAAAATAAGTTATAATTATGCAATAAATATGTTATTTATTACTATCTGCAATATTAATATTTTTTATTTTCAATAATTCACGATTTTTTAGTTCTATAGGATTTGCTTTATTCATAAAATTATTCCAAGTATCTGTTAAAATTAATTTTGTACCTTGAGTTGAACTAAAAATATCATTCAATAATTTTATATTTTCTTCTCTAATTTTATATTCTTTTTTTACAGCTTCCAAATCATTATCAAAACAAAAATTATCTTTTGACAAAATTATATTAATTGTATAAGTACTATCTATTATTTTATTTACTATATCTTCAAATTCTTGAGTTAATTTATTTTTATCCATATTATTTTATATCAAATTATTTTACTATAAATTCAATAAATTGATTTCTCGACATAAAATACTGCTGCTATGATTTAGAGATTCAATTGTCGTACCAGTATTATAAAAAATCAAATCAGAATTTTTGAAATACTGAAATTTCCTTTTCTCAAAGAAATCCAACAATAAATTATCAGCTTGATTTTTTTTAAGCAAAGGACGCGTCTCAAAATTAATTCTTTGCTTTACAACTTCCAAATCAGAATATAAATAAACAACAAAACTATTTTCTTTTACTATTTCACAATTAGCCGTATTCTCCAATGCTCCGCCGCCTAAGGATACAATTTTTTTGCTGTTGTTTTTCACTAATTTAGATAAAATATCAGTTTCAGTTTTTCTAAATTGCTCCTCGCCATATTTTTTAAATACATTAGGAATAGACATATTATATTCCTGCTCAATTAATGTATCCAAATCAACATATTCCATACCCAATTTTTCTGCAATTATTTTAGCAAGAGTTGTTTTTCCGCTTCCACTAAATCCCGACAAAAATATATTATTAATTTTATTGTTTTTATTAATAATTTCAAATAATTCCTGCCTTAATTCATTTTTGCTTCTATCATCCAACACCATGTTTGTAAATTTTTCAAAAGCTGGGACTGCTTGATTAATCAACCAGTATTGACCCGTAATTACTTTATTTACATAAGATTTAATATAATCAATATATTCTTTGTTTTTATAGTCGGCAAAAAACAAAACAGTATTTTTATTAAAAGCAATATTTTCTAAATGTTTGTATGGTTCTGGAATAGTTATAAAAATCAAATCATAACCATTAACCATATTATTAAAATCAGTCAGAGAATAACAATTAATACCGCTAAAAATATTAGACAAAGAAACAAATTTTTCTTTGCTTCTATTAAATATAGAAATATCAGCATTTTTATTTAATGTTTGTACAGCTTGAATTACTGCTGCTGCTGCACCACCTGCACCTACAACAGATATTTTCATATCTGTTAAGTCAATATTATACATTTTAAGAGAATCAATTACTCCCTTAATATCTGTATTATCTCCATTAACCTGATCTGAGAATAAAACGGTATTTACTGCATTAATTTTTTTCGCTTGAGGCGTTAAAGAATGGCATTGTTTGCACATTAAATTTTTAAAAGGTGCGGTTATATTAGCGCCTTTTAAATTAAATTGACATCTTAAATAATCTAAAGTATTTATAGTATCTGCAAAAATACGAGTATAGCGATATGAATTATTATTTGAAATATTTGATAAATTAAATTTCTTAAAACAATAATTAAAAATATCGGGGCTTTTACTATGAGCTATAGGATTGCCAAATACTGCAAAATTATTCATGATTTATAGATTTCAATATTGTAAACATTTTATCGTATGACATTTGTCCATCAGCAACAGGAACATCATCACAACAATACATAAACGCAGAACCTAAAGCTAAAGAACGCAAACGTGAAATCGGATATTCTTTTATCATAGGCACCAATATCAATTTATCTTTCAATTCAGGATATTTCTTATATAATGACAAAAAAATATTGGCTTCCTCTACATCTTTACATTTAACAGCTAATTTATAGTAAGCTGGATTATACATTTTCATTTTGCTTATAACAGCATCAAATTCATTAATAGTGCCAAAACAATCATACTTATGATAAGAAATTAATATCTTTTTATTTTTTGAATTAATTTTATCCAATAATCCGTTTAATTGATTTTTCTCATCAAATAAACAGATAGGAATATCTACAATATCAGGTTCACATTCAATATAACTTAATAATCTATTTAGCACTGTCTGCTTTTCAGTAGCTGTATATGTATTTGTTTTTATATTGCAGGATATTATAACTCTGCTAATATACTTCCTTAAAAAAGCTAATTCTTCTACGGTACAATCTAATTTTTCTAAGCAAAATTCTATAAATGGATATTTTTTTGCTTTATCAATTATTTCTTCTTTTTTACCTTGAGCAATACTAACACACAGCTTATTTTGCAGATTCATTTTTCAAAATTCCTTCAACATCTTCAGCAGTATCTACGCCAAGAACTTCTACATCATCTACAATTCGTTTCACTAATCCCTGTAATACCTTTCCTGGGCCTAATTCTACAAATTTATTTATTCCATTTTGATGCATATTAACAATTAATTGTTTCCATTTTACAGGAGAAGTTAATTGTTTAGTTAGAGCCTCTCTTAAATCTTCAGCTTTTGTTAAAGGTTTTGCATATACATTAGAATAAATCGGAAGTTTAGCATCAACAAAATTTGTAGCATTAATAGCGGCAGTAAGCTGCTGCTGTGCAGTTTCCATTAAAGGAGAATGGAATGCTCCGCTGACAACTAATTCTTTTACCATTCTTGCACCAGCCTCTTTGAAAACATTTACATTCTGTCTTAAAAATTCAGCACTGCCAGAAACAACAATTTGTCCCGGTGCATTGAAATTAGCAGGTACAATGATATTACCATCTTTATTAAGTTCTTCACATATTTTAATAACTTTTTCATCTTCCAGACCAATAACAGCAAACATAGTTCCTTCAATTTCACTTCCAATGCTGTACATCAACTGACCACGCAGAGAAACAAGATTAAGAGCATCTTCAAGCTCCAAAGCACCAGCAATATATAAAGCGGCATATTCTCCCACAGAATGTCCAGCAACAGCATCTACTTTTATATGATTTTTGA
>JAFRQN010000044.1 GCA_017428585.1 Bacteroidota bacterium
GCCAACAACTCCTAACCAGCTCGTTGCAATTTTAGTAATAATAGGTGCAGGGTTGCTGTCAGCATTTAAATAAAACTCTTGGAAATTTTCCATATTCCCAAAGAAACTCATAGCGGCTGCAGCCCAAATTAAAGCAATAACAGCTTCTGAAATCATAGCACCATAAAAAACTCTACGTCCTTCTCTTTCATTTTTTAAACATCTTGCCATTAAAGGAGACTGTGTAGCATGAAAGCCAGATACAGCACCACAAGCAATAGAAACAAACATCATAGGAAATACAGGAAAATCATTACCCATAGGATGCATATTCTTTAGAGATATTTCAGGAATAGGTGCATTATTTATAAACAAAGAAACTAAAATACCTATTGCCATAAAAACTAAAGCAGCACCAAAAAATGGATAAATTCTACCAATAATTTTGTCTATAGGCAGTATAGCCGCAAAAATATAATATATAAATATAACACCAATCCATTGATTGAAAGTAAGAAAATTATTAGTTATACCAGTTAATAATTTAGCTGGTCCAGACATAAAAACAGTTCCTACCAATATCATTACAATAATTGTTAATATACTGAGAACTATTTTCATATTATTCCCTAAGTATTTGCCAATTATATTAGGTAAACTTGCACCATTATTACGTAGTGAAATCATACCTGAGAAATAATCATGGACTGCCCCGCCAAAAATACTTCCAAATACAATCCATAAAAAAGCAACAGGACCAAACATAGCCCCTGATACTGCCCCAAATATAGGTCCCAATCCTGCAATATTAAGAAGTTGTATAAAAAAAGTTTTTGCCTGCGACATTGGAATATAATCTACATTATCTCTTAACTTATAAGCAGGAGTTTCCTTATTAACATCTATTCGAAAAGTTTTATCTAAAAATTTTGCATATAAAAAGTATCCTAAAAATAATAGGACTAAAGATACTATAAAGGTTATCATAAATATCAAATAGATTAATTTAAAATAAAAAAAATGATTAATGTTTCCATTAATCATTTTTTTTTGAATTATTTAATTAATTAACTGAATTATCTTCTGGAAGAAGTCCCATTGATTTCTTCAAGGCAAGCAAATTAGCATCTATATCAATATTAGAAGTTAATTTCTTGAACTCAGAATCTAAAGAAGTATTATCATCTGCTAAATCTTCATAAGCAGCTGCTTCTGCCTCAAGACTCATAATCTTTTCTTCGTATTTGTCAAAATTAGCAAAAGCATCAGTACCTATACCGCTGAGAGATTTATTGATTTCTTTAGCAGCTTTGGCTGCTTGTGAACGTGCAACAAGAGTTCCTTGACGGTTCTTAGCTTCATCTAATTTAGCTCTTAATTGATTTAATTGTTCTTTTAATTTATTAGAACTTTCTTTTGCTTGTGTATAGAGTGGTTGTAAATCATTAATATTTTTATCAGCAAGAGCTTTTTTCTCTAAAGCTGCTTTTGCAAGATCTTCTCTACCTGCAGTTAAAGCTTGTCTTGCTTTATTTTCCCACTCTTTACTTGCAGTACGAGCTCTTTCTAATTTTTGTTCAAGACTCTTTTCATTAGCAACAGATTTAGCTATAGCAACAGTTGCTTTATTAATAGATTCTTCCATATCAAGAACCATTTGTTTTAACATTTTTTCAGAGTCTTCCATTTTGTCTAACGTATCATTAGCATTAGAACGGAACCAATCTAATATTCTTCTAAAAATACCCATAAAAATCCTGTATTTATAAATTTATTATATGAAAAAATTATATTTATGATTATATTTATTTTTTATTATAAAATTTAAAATATATTCTAACACAAATATAAGAAAAAAAAAGATATA
>JAFRQN010000331.1 GCA_017428585.1 Bacteroidota bacterium
TCATCCTTACTACCATCGATAACTTCCAAAAGATCCAATATCTCTTGTTCAAATATAAACTTCTTGTGTTTCCCTTCATCTGATTTTTTTATCGATTGTGGCTTCAAAAGAGCAGAAAAAGCATAGGATATTCCATCTTTGCGTAACTCCTTAAGCCTTTGTCGTGATGACTCATTTGGATGAAAAGCAAATCGAATCATCTGTGGAAAACCATAATATGGATTATTCCATTCTTCTTCTGGTTCGTCAGCATCGTTATTATCTTTAATCCATTTCTCTTGATCTTTTACGATATCAGTGAATTGATAAAACGCTACAATATCTTCCTTTGAAAATTCGCTACTCATCAAAATGCGATAAGGCGTACCAGAAAGGTGTAGCTTTATACGAGCATCAAGTACCTTGATTTGTTCATCGGCATCTGATGATTCTATAAAATCCTCGTTGCTATACTCCTCATACTTCTTTGACTTTATATCTTTTTCGTAACCAATGGTGTTCAGAACCTGTCCGTACTTTTCAGCACGAGCGCCAAAATGTGTTTCGTCAACAATCAGAAGATCGATAGTATTTCCAAAAACCTCTCTATGTTTGTCTTTAATCATTTCACCCTGCAAATCTTGAAGAGTCAGAAATACAACCACCTTCTTTCCGCCGTCAATGATTCTGCGGATTGCCACTTCATCTGAGGCAAGATCGTCAGAAACAAGAAATGTGTACTCAACAAATTTGACATGGCTTTCAACTGTTTTTTTCCATTCTTCTTTTACATCTGCTTTTGCTGATACAACAACAACGATATTTGCACACATTTCAACTGCACAACACATAGATGTAAAAGACTTTCCAAAACGCATTACAGCATACATCAAAAGGTTTGTTCTACCAGCATCAACTGCTTCTTTGAAACGCTTTATAGTAGCATCTTGATTAGGACGTGGACTGTATTCTTCATCTCTATTGTATGTATATGTTTCTGGCAACCGCATTTCTGCATCATAAAACTGATATTTCCCTCCATTTTCGTTGTAATCATATAAAATATCATCTACTGCATCAATAACGTCCTGTATCGATGTCTCTTTGAAAAACTCTTTTGAATAGTGAATACCAACAGGAAGATTCGTTTTCTGCAAGCGAACTTTCCTTTTTTCTCGTTCAAGAAAGTAATGTATGGCAAAATCACGGAAATAGGTATTATCGTCAACTTTCGCTATTCTTTCATATTCTTTTTGCAAATCTGGATAATATTCTCTCCATTCTTGAAGACGTACAGAAACAGGACGGTAAGTATCACCAACTTTAAGATAATTAGGAACCGTATTTGTTGTAAAAGCATAGATATGAGGATCTACTCTACCGATAATAATATTGTCAAGAATTGATAAATCCATTACTTCACCACCCCTTGCTTCAGCAACGAAACAAATTTAATTACCTTATTTGCTTTCCAGTCTTTGATATTGCAATAAATACCTGTGTGAGAATACGGATCGTTTTTTGTACATCCTGGACAGAGTTGTTTTGTAATATCATTCTCAAACATTGAAATCTGCATTTCTTCAAGTCCTTGACAACTATCTGGTATAACAAATTTCAAACCATCCATCTGCCAAATATTCCACGATAGTATTTCTGCGATTTGTCGTAATTGTTCAATACTCGGTTTTTTTTCAAATTTGTCTTTGTAAAAGTCGATAAAAGTTAGTAGAATATTCTCACGCGCAAGAAGAACATTATCACCTTGCCAATCAAAACCATATATATTCTGATATGCTTTGATTGTCCATTTAAGCCATTCTTCTTCTGTCTCTGTATTTTCTGAAATTACACGGAGTTTTCTATCAAGTAATCCTACTCGTGATTCAATATTAATATATTCACCTGAAACAGTATCATAGCGACTTACTAAATATGGGGCTTCGCCACAAGCGATTTCGAGACGCGTATCACAAACATAGTCTTCCCAGTTTTTACCTGTAATAGTTGGAAATTTAATTTTCTTTTTTGTTGCAATCCAGGTTTTATCACTCTCTGTATTGAAAACAAAATTTTCACCGAACCAAGCATTATCCACAAGATTATTTTGCTTATTGCAAATCCATGATGGTGTAAACACCTCTGCCTTTTGTTTGATTCGTTCCGATTGTTCCTTTTTTGATTTTTCAATTCGTGGTTTAACTACATTACCATTATACCCTGTAACAGATTGAATGGAAATATAATCTAAACTTTGAAATCCGTTGCCACGAGAAGCATAATTATCAGTTGCCCAAATAATATTATGTCCTGATGAACGATCTTTCAACAGGATTGCAAGTAACTCATTATCTATTTTATGTATGTAGTTTTCTTTTACATCAATTCTATTGTTTATCATGCGTTTTATCTGAATAAGTTTCTTTTTACATTACCCTGTTTTTACATTTTATGACAGCATTTATTCTTTATAAATTCTGTAATCTCCATGTTATCTTTATTCTATAATTAGTTTTTTTATATCTAAAATATCTTACCAAAAAATCACAATATATATTGCATTACATACCATTTATTAGATTGTATAATTATCTATTTTGCGTTTGCTCCTATAACTGAAGAACAGAGTCCTAATCATATTTACATACAATCGGATAACAATTTTAATCTTCTTGATAATTTTATCAATACAGCTCTTTATCAATACATATTTTGACACCATAATAAAGTATTTATTATTACTGTGATTTTCAATGCTGTGAAATGCTCTTTTGGGTATTTTACCTTTGAAAATAATCAATTTAACAATTTTTACACATTTAGACTTACTTAAATATCTTCATAGGGTTGAAGGTTCTATACAATCCTAAACAACTGATTTATTTCTTTAATGGATCTAAAAATCATTCATTTTAGATTATCTAACTATAGTTTTACAGTTCCTACAACAAATTTTTATTTCAAATAATAATTATATATAATATACAAAAATAAAAAAGAAGGCAATAATAATTGCCTTCTTAATGAAAATATTTTCGATTTTGTATTAATATTTTGTTTTAATAAAATATTAACCTAATTGTTCTACCTCTGCAAAATAGGTTTGATTATCTACGCTAATTTTATATACTGCAGGTTTTGCAAGATTGATACTTCCCATATCAGATAATGATGTTGGAGCACCAAATGTTGAAGCTGGTTTAGTCTCTGTCTTAGCAGCAGGAGCTTCAGCTTTAGGTTCTTTAGAAACCTTGCGTGCCATAACTTTACCTTTACCTTGTAAGAATGCAACACCTTTTTCTTGGCCAGAAACTGCAATAAAAATATTTTCTTCTGTTGTAGGAATATTTTCTTTTTCTAATATTTCTTTCCAATGTTTAATGCTCTTCTTTGGATCACGTTCTGCTATATCTACAGGATTATCAGTAGTTACAGGAAGACCTAATTTTTCAGAACAAATCTTAACTATTTCTGGATCTGGAGCAACAGGTGTTTTTCCAAAATAGCCAAGTACCATTTTACCATAACCATCAGCAATAGTATCCCATTTGCCTTTAATTGTATTATTAAATGCTTGTTGGAAGTAGAATTGAGAAACAGGAGTAACAGAAGTAGCAAAACCACCTCTTTCTACAACTTCTCTCATTTCTCTAATAGCTTGTGGGAACTTATCAAATACTTTGAAATCTCTCATCATTTGAGTATTTGCAGTTAAAGCACCACCTGGCATAGGTGAGAATGGAATTTCAGGAGAAACCTGAGTAGCTTCTGGTGGGAAGAAATAGTCTTTTAAAGCATCTTTAAAGACATCTTCATATTCTCTAACTTTTTCTATATCTAAACCAAGATCATAAGGTTTTCCTTTTAATGCATGAAGCATAACAAGGATATCAGGTTGACTAGTTCCACCAGACACAGGTGCAGCAGCTAAATCAATACCATCAGCTCCAGCTTCAAGTGCAGCAAGATAACATGCAACAGATACACCAGCAGTTTCATGAGTATGCAAGCGAATATGTGTACCTGCAGGTAATAATTTACGAGCCATTTTTATAGTCTCATAAACTTTTTGTGGACTAGATGTACCACTGGCATCTTTGAAACAAACTGAATCATAAGGTATATCTGCATCAAGAATACCACGTAATATTTTTTCATAGAATGCTACATCATGTGCACCTTTACATCCAGGAGGAAGATCCATCATAGTAACAACTACTTCATGTTTTAATCCATGTTTATGAATCATCTGTCCACTATATATTAAATTTTGAACGTCATTTAATGCGTCAAAATTACGAATTACAGTTGTTCCATGTTTTTTAAACATTTTAGCATGAAGTTCTATTACTTCACGAGGTGCTGAATCAAGA
Organism: Bacteroidota bacterium; assembly: GCA_017428585.1. Taxonomy (GTDB): domain Bacteria; phylum Bacteroidota; class Ignavibacteria; order Kapaibacteriales; family UBA2268; genus JAAYTD01. The sequence continues at coordinate 4,353 of JAFRQN010000331.1, forward strand.
GCAACTGTATTAATTCCTCTTGAAAGAGTTTGTGTTACAGCATCAGGTCCAACTATTTCTCTAAACTTATCCATCATATCAAATGGATTCTCATTTAAATAAAATAAAGGAGCTTGAAATCTTGCACCACCACCAAATTCAAAATGAGTAATGCCAACATGTACTGCTGCTTGAAGTGCAGGAATAAAATCTTCTAAAAGAACTCTTGCACCAAAAACAGATTGAAAACCATCACGAAAAGACGTATCCATTACGTCTATAAACTTTTTCTTTTCCATAGTTATAAAATATTTTATTAATATATTATAATATTAATTTAATTACTCTTAATACGTATTTATTATTTATTATATTCAAATTAAATAGTTTGAAAAAATATGATATATTTTATTCTTTATTTATAGGCGAATTAATTTTTTTTAAAAATGATTGTTTTTCTTCCGCTCTCATATTAATAAATTCTTTTAATGTGCTTTTTAATTTTGAATGTTGTATGTTTAAATATAATTTACCATCAAAAGCAATTGAAATATCGCCTGTTTCTTCTGAAACAATAAGAACAACAGCATCTATTTTTTCTGTTAACCCTAATCCTGCTCTATGACGAGTTCCTAACAATCTATTTCCCACTCGTCTTTCATTTGATAACGGCAAAACACATCGTGCAGCCATAATTTCCATTTTTTTAGTAACAATTAAAGCACCGTCATGCAATGGTGATTTAGTATTAAATATCGCCAGTAATAATTCTTTTTTCAAATCCGCTTTGAAATTTATACCACCATCAATAGATGACATAGCAACATCTTGTGTCTGTGTAAACACAATAAGAGCACCTATTCTTTTTAGACTCATTTCTATTGCTGCTTCTATTACTTCATCAATATTTTCTCCTATATTTGTATCATTTTTTACAAAAAAATGAAAAATTGGACTTTGTGTTAGCCTTAACAACATTCTTCTTAATTCTGGCTGAAAAAGAATTATAAAAGCTAAAAGCCAAATATCTGATAATAAATGTAATATCCAATTTATTGATTTTAGATTTATAGCTTCAGCAACAAAAGAAAGACCTAATATTATTAACAATCCAATAATAATTTGAAATGCTAATGTATCCTTTAGAGCCTTATAAATCCAATAACAAATAATTGTTACTAAAGAAATATCTAATAAATCAAATAAAGTAACCGAAAGAAAACCTAAACTAAATAATTCTTTCATTAGGAATTAGATATATTTTTATTAATTTTTTTATTTTCCTTATCGTATGCTTCTATTATTTTAGCAACAAGCCTATGTCTAACAATATCCTTTTTATCGAATGTTACAAAACCAATCCCCTTTATATTTTTTAAAATTTTCATAGCATGTACCAGTCCTGATTGATTTTTCTCTTTTAAATCTATTTGTGTAACATCTCCTGTTACTATAGCTTTAGAATTATTACCCAATCTTGTTAAAAACATTTTCATTTGAGTAATTGTAGCATTTTGTGCTTCATCCAAAATAATAAAAGCATTGTCCAAAGTTCTACCACGCATATAGGCAAGTGGTGTTATTTCAACTAATTGTTTCTCTGTAAAAGTATGTAAAACATCAGGCGACAACATAGAAAACATAGCATCATTTATTGGTCTTAAATAAGGTTCTATCTTATCTTTCAATTCACCTGGTAGAAAACCCAAAGATTCACCAGCTTCAACAGCTGGACGAGTAACAATAATACGTTGAATTTTTTCATCACGCAAAGCAGCTAAAGCCATTGCAACTGCCAAATAAGTTTTTCCTGTTCCCGCAGGTCCTACTGAAAAAACTAAATCATTGTCCTTAACCGTTTGCACATATTCTTCTTGCTTTGCATTTCTGGTAATAACAGCACCATTCTTATATCCATTATAAACAATATTATTTACAACCCCGTCTACATTATTCAATGTTTTTGATTTTATATCAAAAAGATTTATTACAGTAATAAAGTCATTTTTAGAAAAAATATTTTTTTTCTGTAACATATATTCACATTCAGAAATAATTTTTTCTATTATTGATATTTCACGCATTCCTCCTTTGAGAATCAAAGTATCTCCACGCAAATTAATAATTACAGAAAAACGCTTTTCTAACAATAAAATGTAATCTGTATTATTATTAAAAATATCTACTAAATGACTATCAGATAAACTGATTTTACTCTCTACTATTTCCATTAATATTTACTGTATCAAACAATAAACTAATTATAGGTTTATTAAAGAATTACGTTTACTATGAATAACATTTAATGGTATATAATTTCTTGATGGACTAACCATCTTTTCGAATTCATCTCTAAATTTACTAATAAATCCTTTTATCGGCCATGCACAAGCATCGCCTAATGCGCATACTGTACGTCCTTCAATATTGCAAGCTACATCATATAGCAGATCTATATCTTTACTTGTTGCATCACCTACTACTATTCTTTTTAATATTTTTTCCATCCACCCATTTCCTTCTCTACATGGAGTACACTGTCCACAAGATTCATGATGGAAGAAATGACAAATACGCAAAAGAACTTTAGGTAAATCAGCATCTTCATCCATAACTATAATTCCACCTGTACCAACACCAGACCCAATTTTCTTTAGAGAATCAGAATCCATCTTCAATCCTTCTATTTCATTGGCACGCAGCGGTATCATAGAAACACCACCAGGTATAACTGCTTTTAATTTTTTATTATTTGGAATTCCACCACAAATATCATAAATAATATCTGTTAAATATGTACCTGTTGGAAGTTCATAAACTCCAGGCTTATTTATATTTCCACTAACTCCAAATAGCATATTTCCACATTGAGTTGGCGCACCTATTTTAGAGAATTCCTCAGGTCCAATTCTAAAAATAGCAGGAACTGTTGCTATCGTTTCAAGATTATTTATTGTTGTTGGTTTACCCCAAAGCCCTGCACCAGCAGGAAATGGTGGTTTATTACGTGGATATGCACGTTTCCCCTCTATAGAATTCATTAACGAAGTTTCTTCTCCACAAACATAAGCTCCTGCACCTTGATGTATATATATATCAGTTTGAAAGTCTATACCAAAAGTATCTTTCATCTTACAACCAACAAATCCTGCCTTATATGCCTCATCTATTGCCCTTTGCATACAATTAGCCCATTTATGATATTCCCCTCTAATATATATATAAGTCGTGGTAATTCCCATTGCTTTTGACGCAATTAATATACCCTCTATTACTTGATGTGGATTAAATTCCATTATCTGTCTATCTTTAAAAGATCCCGGTTCGCTCTCATCACCATTTACACATAAGTATTTTGGACCATCATATTCTTTTGGCATAAAAGACCATTTTAATCCTGTAGGAAACCCAGCACCACCTCGTCCTTTTAATCCTGAACTTTTTACTAAATTTATTATTTCATCAGAAGACATTTGTTTTAATGCTCTTTCAGCTTGTTTATAGCCGCCATGAGCTATATAAACATCTATTTTTTCATAATCAGGAATGTCTAATAAAATTAATTTTTGTGAAGCTGCCTGCATATTTATCTATCTTTTTTCTTTTCTTATATTTATTCAGTTATTATAATTCTCTATTATACAAATATACAAAATATTTTATTTATTGTTATTATATCA
>JAFRQN010000332.1 GCA_017428585.1 Bacteroidota bacterium
AAAGCAAATAATTATAACTTTAATGCAATGGTAGTACATCTTAAAGCATCATCACGCTATGACTCCACTGATGCACTTAAAGAAAAATCATACGAATTAAGACGATCCCAAGCACAAATGTTATCCAATTGGGTTGATTCTATGATTGCAATAGGGAAAGAAGACTTAATAATTTTAGGAGATTTTAATGATTTTGTAAATAGAAAAAATAATGCAACATTAACTCCGCTATTAGAAAATCCTAATTTAACGTGTTTAACAGCTAAAGAACATAGCTGCAGCAATCCATATCATTATACAATCGATAATATTTTTGTATCAAATTCAATAAAAAAACGATTCGTAGAAACCAGTTTATTTACATACGATATACATTCATCATTTAATGATGAAGAAATAGAAACTATATCAGATCATTGTCCAATAAGTATACAATTAAAAATAGAAGAAGATGGAGAGTAGGAAACAAATAAATGCAATATTCCCTGGAACTTTTGATCCAATAACATTTGGCCACCTTGATATAATAAAGCGGGCAAGTGAAATTTTTGATAAAGTTTTCATTATAATAGGTAAAAATACTAATAAAAATAACTTGTTTACAGCCAAAGAACGTTTATTGCTTGTTAATGCAGCAATAAAAGAAATTCCAAATTGTAATGCGCTAATTCATAATGGACTTACAGTAGAAATTGCAAAGGAACTAAATGCTAAAACAATAATAAGAGGTATTAGAGCTATGTCTGATTTTGACTATGAATATCAAATAGCTTTAGTAAATAGAAACTTAGATAAAGATATACAAACTGTATTTATGATACCAGATACTAAGTATTCGTATATTAGCTCTACAATTATAAGAGAATTAGCAATATATAACAAGGATTTAACAAAATTAGTACCTAATGTAGTAATAGAACACCTTAAAAAGAAATTTAATCCTTAAAACCTTTGATTATAATTATTAAAAAATAATAAAAAAAAACAAGTTCTTATTGAACTTGTTTTTTTATTTATACTAATACCTATTGTTCATAAATACAATTAAAGTTTTTTCTTAGGAGTAAATCGTAATTTCCAGACTAAAAATATAGCTTCAAAAATAATACTCTTATTCATTTTAGATACACCACTGCGTCTATCAATAAAGATAATAGATTCTTCCTTAATTCGTCCACCCTTTTTCCATACTTTATAATTCATTTCTATTTGGAAACCATAACCATTTGAATTAATTCTGTCTAAATCTATTTGTTTCAACATAGATGCTCTAAAGCATTTAAATCCACCAGTTGTATCTTTTATTTTTAATCCTGTAACTATTCTTGTATAAATACTTGCCCCATAACTCAATATTAATCGTCTTAGCGGCCAATTAACTACATTGACGCCTGACACATATCTTGAACCTATTACTAAGTCATAATTATCATCTAATGCTTTTATCAATCTTGGAAGATCTTTTGGATCATGAGAAAAGTCAGCATCCATTTCGCATATAGCTTCAAAACCTTGCTCCAAGCAATATTTAAAACCAGCACAATAAGCAGTTCCTAATCCTTGTTTACCAGGACGGGTTATAAGATGTATACGTTGTTCGTCTGCCATCATCTCTTGAACTTTTTGAGAAGTACCATCTGGTGAATTATCATCAACGATTAGAACATGAATATCAGGAACAGCTTGAAGAACAGCATTTATAATAGCTTCTATGTTCTCGATTTCATTATAAGTTGGAATTACTACAATAGTCTTCATATTTATACTAATTTCTTATTTCTAAGTTTTTATTTACAATTAAATATAATAATTACAATAAATATACAACAATCGCTGTTACTACTAAATTTAATAAAGCCAAAGGCATTAAAACATGCCAGCCAAGTTTCATTAACTGATCATATCTAAACCTTGGAATAGACCACCTTAACCATATAATAACAAAAACCATTATTAAAGCTTTTGCAATCATAGACGCTGCCTGTGCTAAAGCAAGAGCGATTGTTCCATCTTCTAATCCTAACCATTCTTGAGGGAATGGAAGCTGCCAACCACCAAAAAATAACATGACCATTATTAAAGATGAAGTTGCCATATTTGCATATTCTGATAAATAGAACATACCAAAACGCATTCCTGAATATTCAGTACTATATCCAGAAACCAATTCCTGTTCAGATTCTGGCAAGTCAAAAGGAGTTCTATTCAATTCAGCGAGAGCTGCAACGAAATAGATAATAAATCCAAGTGGTTGTAAAAACAAATTCCATTTCCAACCAGCCTGGTGAATTACTATATCATTTGTACCTAATGAACCACATACCATAACAACAGATACAACTGCCATACCCATTGCTAATTCATAAGATATCATTTGTGCAGCAGAACGCAACCCACCTAAAAGAGAATATTTATTATTAGAAGCCCATCCTGCAAGAGTAATACCATATACAGAAATGGAAGTCATAGCTAAAATAAACACTATTCCAATATTTATATTTGGAGCGATACCTATATATATTTTACGTCCAAACAATTCAACATAGTGAGCTAAAGGAAGTACTGTATAAAGCAATGCAGCAACCATTACAGAAATAATTGGTGCTAATCCGTGTATAAATTTATCTGCTTTATCTGGAACTAAATCTTCCTTAAAAAATAATTTAAAAACGTCAGCAAATGGCTGCAATACACCTGCTGGTCCTGTACGATTTGGTCCAATACGATCCTGCATTAACCCTGCAATACGTCTTTCAAACCAAACAGAAAAAGCTGCAGTGGTTAACAAAAATATAAAAAATACAATAGCTTTAACTAATGCTTCTATTAGAATAATAAATGTTTCACTCATAAGTTTTAAACTAATTACTATAAAATTAGTTAAGATTTAATAATTTTAGCAATAACAAATTTAATAAAATTGTATAAAAATAACAATTTATTTTATTAAAATAGTTATTATTTTTGACTCATAGATGGAACTAACAATTCCCAATCGCCTGCTGGCAATTTTGTTTTTAGAATCCATGGATTAAGCAGTCTAACATCCTTATACAAGTAATGATTTAATTTAGACCAAGATATTAAATCTTCAACAGGTCCTTTTACTTTTATTGTTTTAGTACTGCCTAAAGAATACAATTCATCTTCTGAAAAATTCAAACCGTATTTATCAGCATTACTCATAAATTCCTTAATAATAACGATTCTAAAAACAAACCTTGAAGTCTCAGAATTTAGATATAAATCATAATAATTATTGACACCTTGAGTTGCTAAAGCATTTTTAACACCTGCCACACCCATATTATAACCAGCAGCTGCAAGTGTCCATGAACCCAATGTTTTTTTTGCATTTGATAAATATTTTAAAGCTGCTTTAGTACTTTTAGCAACATTTGCCCTTTCATCAATAAAATCGTTAACTATTAATCCGTGAGATTGTGCAGTACCTTTCATAAGCTGCCATAAACCAAAAGCCTCCTTAGAAGATCTTGATTGAAATAAAGCACTTTCGGCTACAGAAAGGTATTTTAAATCTGTTGGCATATTATTCTCACGCAATAACTTCTCGTAAATAGGGAAATATACACCAGCTCTTTTCAAATACAAGCATAATTGACCAGACTGCTGCAATAACAAATAAAATTCTCGTTCAGCTCGCTCACGAACTTCAGGTATTTCTAAAGGTACACGTTCACCACAAAAATCCAATTGTTTAGGAAATTCAGGTATTACAAGTTCGCCTTTTGATTCTTTAGAATTATATTTGTCAGTATCTTTACCATAATATGCATTTGCATCTATAATAGCAGAACTATAAGTAAAAATAATAAATATTACTAAAATATTAATTCAAAGTTACATTAAATTGTTGAATTGTATCGTTATCAAAAAAAATTATAAAAATTATTCATAATTAAAGATACCTAAATTAATCTTTTCTATCTATAGTTATATATGAGT